>NZ_CP044426.1:2125000-2248278 GCF_008824185.1 Paracoccus pantotrophus | reverse complement strand
CTTGCCGAGGAGGTCTGGGCGAAGGCCGGCGGGCAGGGCATGGTGGTCGATGCCGCCTGGCCCAAGGCGGACCCGGCGCTGCTGGTTTCCGACAGCGTGGTGCTGCCGATCCAGATCAACGGCAAGCGCCGGGCCGAGATCGAGGTGCCCAAGGACATGCCCAAGGACCAGATCGAGGCCATCGTGCTGGCCGACGAGACCGTGCGGCGTTTCATGGAAGGCGCGGCGCCCAAGAAGCTGATCGTGGTGCCGGGGCGGATCGTCAATGTCGTGGTCTAGGCGCAGCGTGATCCTGGCCGCGCTGGCGCTGGCCGCCTGCGGCTTTTCCCCGGTCTACGGGCCGGGCGGCACCGGCGGCAAGCTCTTCGGCCAGGTCCGCGCCGCCGATCCGCGTACGCCCGACGATTTCAGCTTTGCCGGCCGCATCGCCGAGCGGCTGGGTTCCGAGGCCGGGGGGCGCTTCCTGCTCGACTACCGGCTGCGCATCGCGGTGGTGCCGCAGGCGATCACCCCCGACGAGGTGACGACGCGCTATGCGTTGAACGGCACTGCCGATTTCACCCTGACCGAGGCCGGCACCGGCCGCGAGGTCACGCGCGGGCAGGTCAGCAGCTTCACCTCATACTCGACCACCGGCACCACCATCGCCACCATGGCCGCCGAGCAGGACGCGCATGAGCGGCTGGCGCGGATGCTGGCCGACCAGGTGGTGACGCGGCTCTTGGCCGTCCAGCCCGACGCGGTGCCATGATCCTGAAGGGCGCCGAGATCGGACGCTATCTGGCGCGGCCCGATCCGACGCGCCCGGCGCTGCTGATCCATGGCCAGGACGCGATGCGGGTGGCGTTGAAGC
The DNA here is from genome assembly GCF_008824185.1 of Paracoccus pantotrophus. Taxonomy (NCBI): domain Bacteria; kingdom Pseudomonadati; phylum Pseudomonadota; class Alphaproteobacteria; order Rhodobacterales; family Paracoccaceae; genus Paracoccus; species Paracoccus pantotrophus. Next base: position 2,247,425 of record NZ_CP044426.1, on the reverse strand, counting down.
GGGCCGAGGCGGTCAAGGCGCTGGTCGGCCCCGGCGCCGAGGAGGAGATGCGCCTGACCCGCATCCCCGGCGCCGATCTGCGCAAGGACCCGGCGGCGCTGCTGGATGCCGTGAAGGCGGTGGGGTTCTTTCCCGGCCAGCGCGTGGTGCTGGTCGATGACGCGCCGGATGCGGCGACACCCGCCGTCGCCGCGGCCATCGCGGAATGGAAGGCCGGCGACGCGGTGATCGTGGTCGCGGCGGGGAGCCTGGGCAAGTCCTCGGCGCTGCGCAAGCTTTTCGAACCGCATCCCGCCGCCGTGACCGCGCCGATCTATGACGACCCGCCGGGCGAGGACGAGGTCGGGCGCTGGCTGCATGAGGCCGGGCTGCGCGAGGTGCCGCGTGACGCCATGCGCGACCTGATGGCGCTGGCGCGCGCGCTGGATCCCGGCGATTTCCGGCAGACGGTGGAAAAGATCGGGCTTTACAAGCATGGCGACCCCGAACCGCTGACGCCCGCCGAGATCGCCGCGCTGGCGCCGGCCACCATCGAGGCCGAGGTCGATGAGTTGATCGACTGCGTCGCCGAGGGCCGGGCGCGCGAATTCGGCGCGCTGATGCGGCGGATCGAGGGGCAGGGCATCGCCCCGGTGACGCTGTGCATCGCGGCGCTGCGGCATTTCCGGGCGCTGCATGCCGGCGCCTCGGACCCCGGCGGGCCCGGGGCGGGTTTCTCGCGGTTGCGGCCGCCGGTCTTCGGCCCGCGCCGCGACCGCATGATCCGGCAGGCGCAGGACTGGGGCATGCGGGCGCTGGAGGATGCGATCCACCAACTGATCGACACCGACCTGGTGCTGCGCTCCTCCTCGCGCGCGCCGGCCATGGCGCTGATGGAGCGGATGCTCTTGCGGCTGTGCATGATGCCGCGGGGCGGGCGGTGAGCGAAAGGGTCGAGGCCCTGGTGATCGGCGCCGGGCCGGCCGGGCTGATGGCGGCCGAGGTGCTGGCCGGGCAGGGCGCGCGGGTGGTGGTGGCCGAGGCCATGCCGACCCCGGCACGCAAGTTCCTTATGGCCGGGAAATCCGGGCTGAACCTGACCAAAGACGAACCCTTCACGCAGTTTGCCGCGCATTATGGGGGCTCTGCCCCCGTCCTGCGGACTCCCCCGGGGTATTTGCAGAACGAAGAAATCGGGCCCGAGGCGGTGATGGCCTGGGCGCGCGGGCTGGGGGTGGAGCTGTTCACCGGCTCGACCGGGCGGGTGTTTCCGGTCGGCATGAAGGCCTCGCCGCTGCTGCGGGCCTGGCTGGCGCGGCTTGCGGCGATGGGGATCGAGCTGCGGACGCGCTGGCGCTGGACGGGTTTCCAGGGCGAAGGCTGGCGCTTCGAGATGCCGGGCGGGGTCGAAGTGCTGGCGCCTCGCGCGGCCGTGCTGGCGCTGGGTGGGGCGAGCTGGCCGCGGCTGGGTTCGGACGCGGCCTGGGTGCCCTGGCTGGCCGGGCGCGGGGTGGCGGTGGTGCCGTTCCGGCCGGCGAACATGGGCTTCCGCATCGCCTGGTCGGCGCAGATGGCGCGGCATTTCGGCCAGGCGGTCAAGGGCGTCGCGCTGCATGTCGCCGGCCGCGTCAGCCGGGGCGAATGGGTCGTCACCGCCGAAGGCGTCGAGGGCGGCGGCATCTACGAGGTTTCGGCCGCGATACGCGACGGGGCCGAGGCTTTCGTCGACCTGGCGCCGGACCTGGACGCCGAGGAACTGGCGCGGCGCTTTGCCAGGGCCCCGGCGAAGCTGTCGGTCGGCAACCGGCTGCGGCGGGTGCTGGGCGATCCGGTCCGCGCGGCGCTGCTGATGGAATGGGGCCGGCCGCTGCCCGCCGAGCCCGAGCGGCTGGCCGCGCGCGCCAAGGCGCTGCACCTGCAGCACCAGGGCGCGATGGGCATCGAGCGGGCGATTTCCTCGGCCGGGGGGATCGCCGCCGAAGGCCTGGCCGATACGCTGGAGCTGAAGGCGCTGCCCGGCGTCTTTGCCGCCGGCGAGATGCTGGACTGGGAGGCGCCGACCGGCGGCTACCTGCTGACCGGCTGCCTGGCCACCGGGCGGCTGGCCGGGCGGGGGGCCGCCGCCTATCTGGCCGCGGCGCGCAGATAGGCGGGGCGGGCGCGCATCATCTCGAGATAGTCGGTCAGCCGGTGCTCGGTGATCGGGAAGCGCGCCGTCAGCGCCCAGGTCAGGCAATGCGCCAGGATGATGTCGGGCACCGTCATGCGGTCGCCCATCAGGAAGCCGCCCTCGGCGATGCGATGCACCAGGGTGCGCTGGCTGCGCTCGAATTCCCAGCGCAGCGTGTTCTTGATCGCCGCCAGCCGCATCTCCTCGGGCAGCACGAAGCTGTGGCGTGCCGCCAGCCACAGCGCCGCGTCGAATTCGTCCAGCACGAATTGGGTCAGGCTGTCCTGGCGCGCCCGGTCCAGCGTGCCGGCCGGATGGGTCAGCGCGCCGTGCTTGTCGGCCAGATAGGTCAGGATGGCGGTGGAATCGGTGATGGGCACGCCGTCCACCACCAGGACCGGCACCTTGCCCGCGGGGTTGAAGGGCCGGACGCCCTCGCTATGCGGGTTGACGGCGACATGTTCATAGGGCTGGCCGAGTTCCTCGAGCATCCAGAGCACGCGCAGGGCGCGGCTCTTGCCGGTTCCGATCACCTGATACATCCAGTTCCCCGCATGGCGTTGAAACCCAAGGCTAGCGCCGCCGCCCGATTCAGGCAATCGACGCCATTGACGCCGCCGCCGGCCGGGCGCAGGAATTGCGGGCCGCGAGAGGGAGGGCAACATGACCAAGGCAATGCGCGCGCCGCTGTTCACGCCGGTGCTGATCGGCGGCTCGATCATCCTGCTGATCAACTTTGCCCTGCGGGCCAGCTTCGGCGTCTTCCAGATCCCGATCGCGCAGGAATTCGACTGGCCGCGGGCCGAGTTCAGCATGGCCATCGCCATCCAGAACCTGGCCTGGGGCATCGGCCAGCCGATCTTCGGCGCCCTGGCCGAACGCTGGGGCGACCGCTGGTCGGTCATCATCGGCGCCTTGCTCTATTCCGCCGGGCTGATCCTGACGGCCTATGCCACCGACCCGCTGGCCATGCAGCTTCTGGAGGTCATGGTCGGCTTCGGCATCGCCGGCACCGGCTTCGGCGTCATCCTGGCGGTGATCGGCCGCGCCGCCAGCGACGAGAACCGCAGCCTGGCGCTGGGGATCGGCACCGCCGCCGGCTCGGCCGGGCAGGTCTTCGGCGCGCCCCTGGCCGAGGTGCTGCTGATGCATTACCCGTGGCAGAGCGTGTTCGTCATCTTCGGCGTGATCGTGCTGGCCTGCCTGTTCTTCCTGCCCATGCTGGGCGGCGGCAAGCCCGCCAGCCGCAGCGAGCTGGAGGAGAGCATGGGCTCGGTGCTCAAGCGCGCTTTCACCGACCCGTCCTATCTGATGATCTTTGCCGGCTTCTTTTCCTGCGGCTACCAACTGGCCTTCATCACCGCGCATTTCCCCGCCATGGTGACCGAGATGTGCGGGCCGATCAGCCCGATGGGCACGCTGGCCAGCATCGGCATCACCACCACCTCGACGCTGGGCGCGGCCGCCATCTCGCTGATCGGGCTGGCCAATATCGCCGGCTCGATCTTTGCCGGCTGGCTGGGCAAGCGCTATACCAAGAAATACCTGCTGGCCGGGATCTATACGCTGCGCACCATCGCCGCCGCCGCCTTCATCCTGCTGCCGATCACGCCGGCCAGCGTCATCATCTTCTCGCTGGTGATGGGCGGGCTGTGGCTGGCCACGGTGCCGCTGACCTCCGGCCTCGTCGCCTATATCTACGGGCTGCGCTACATGGGCACGCTTTACGGCTTCGTGTTCCTGAGCCACCAGATCGGCTCGTTCCTGGGCGTGTGGCTGGGCGGCAAGCTCTATGACATCTATGGCGACTACACGATGGTGTGGTGGGTCGGCGTCGGCGTCGGCGCCTTCAGTGCGCTGATCCACCTGCCGGTGCGCGAGGCGCCGGCCCGGTTGGAAAGCGCCGCGAAAACCGCCTGATCCGGCCCGCGGGGGCCATTGCCTCCGGCCGGGCAATCGACAAATCTCGGCCCGGTGCAGCGGAGGGGGACGGTTCATGCGCGCATTGCTGTCGGCGGGGATCATCAGCCTGATCCTGGCCTATACGCTCAGCCAGTTCTATCGCGCCTTCCTGGCGGTGCTGTCACCGGTGCTGCAAGCCGAGCTGGGGGCGGGGCCCGAGGATCTGGCGATCTCCTCGGGGATGTGGTTCCTGACCTTCGCGCTGATGCAGATCCCCATCGGGGGGGCGCTGGACCGTGCCGGGCCGCGCCGCACGGTGGCCGTGCTGCTGGCGCTGGGAGGCGCGGGCGGGGCGGCGGTCTTTGCCCTGGCGCAGGCGCCCTGGCATCTGCATGTCGCGCTGGCGCTGATGGGGGTCGGCTGCGCGCCGGCGCTGATGGGCAGCTATTACATCTTTGCCCGCAACTATCCCGCGGCGCTGTTCGGCACCCTGGCGGGCGCGGTGGTCGGTTTCGGCTCGATGGGCAACATCCTGGGCGCCGCGCCGCTGGTCTGGGCGACCGAGGCCTTCGGCTGGCGCGAGACGCTCTGGGCGCTGGCCGGGGTCACGCTGGCGGTGGCGCTGGCGATCCTGGCCTTTACCCGCGACCCCGAGCGGCTGGCCGCCACGGCGCCGCGCGGATCGCTGGCCGAGATCCTGCGGCTGCGGCCGCTGTGGTTCATCCTGCCGCTGTTTTCCGTGAACTATGCCGCCTCGGCCGCGATCCGCGGGCTGTGGGCCGGGCCCTACATGGCCGAGGTGCATGGCGCCTCGGACCAGCTGATCGGCTGGGCGACGCTGGCCATGGGGGTGGCCATGGTGGTGGGCAGCTTCCTGGTCGGGCCGGCGACGCGGCTGGCCGGCTCGATCCGGCGGCTGGCGCTGATCGCCAATGGCGCGGGCGTCGCGGTGATGACCGGGCTGTGGCTGTTTCCCGCCGAGGGTATCGGGCTGTCGGTGGCGCTGCTGGCGCTGGTCGGGCTCTCGGGCGCGACCTATACCGTGCTGATGGCGCATGGCCGGGCCTTCCTGCCGCCGCATCTGGTGGGGCGGGGCGTCACCTTCCTCAACCTGTTCTCGATCGGCGGGGCAGGGGTGCTGCAATTCGCCTCGCGCCCGGTCTATCGTTGGGCCAGTGCCCATGGCAGCCCGGCCGAGGCCTATTCGACCCTGTTCCTGTTCTTCCTGATTCCGCTTACGGTGGGGTTCCTTTTGTATTTCCTGACACCCGAGACGCCCGATGCCTGAGATACCCCCGACCGGATCGACGTGGTCGCCCCGAACCTGAAACGCCGCCTGTCGGGCGTGACGGCGACCGTGGTGCGGCTGATCCCGGTGCAGGCCAGGATGATCGGCATCGTCGCCACCGGCCCCGGCCTGCCGCCCGGCCTGCCGCATATTTCGCTGGCCCGCGCCGCCAGCCTGCCGCGCGACCGCTGGCGGGTCTGGCACGCCCGGCGCAATACCGAGATGGCGCTGGGGCTGATCCTGCGGCATGTGCTGCAGCGGCGCTATCGGCTGCTCTTCACCTCGGCCGCGCAGCGGCGGCATACCGGCTTTACCCGCTGGCTGATCCGTCGCCAGGACGCGCTGATCGCGACCTCGCCCCAGGCCGCCAGCTATCTGGAACGTCCCGCTACCGTGATCCTGCATGGCGTGGACCTGTCGGTCTTTCACCCCGCATCCGACCGCGCGGCGCTGCGGGCAGAACTGGGCTTTGCCCCGGACGACATCGTCATCGGCTGCTTCGGCCGCATCCGGGCGCAAAAAGGCATCGACCTGCTGGTCGAGGCGGCGCTGCGGCTGTTTCCCTCGCGCCCGCGGGCCCGGCTGATCCTGTCGGGCCGCATCACCGCCGACAACCAGGCATTCGCCGACGCCCTGAAGGCCCGGATCGAGGCCGCCGGCCTGTCCGACCGCATCCGCTTCCTTGGCGAAGTGCCCTGGGAGCAGGTGGTGCGCAACTATCAGGCCATCGACCTTTTCGCGGCCCCGGCCCGCTGGGAAGGGTTCGGCCTGACCCCGCTGGAGGCCGCGGCCTGCGGCGTGCCGACCGTCGCCGCCCGTGTCGGCGCCTACGAGACGCTGATCCGCGACGGCGAGACCGGCAGCCTGGTCCCGCGCGAGGATGCCGAGGCACTGGCCGCGGCGCTGGCGCGCTGGCTGGACGACGATGCCGCGCGGCAGGCGGCGGGGCAGGCGGCCCGCGCCCATGTCGAGGCCAACCACGCCATCGAGACCGAGGCCCGCGCCATCACCGAGGTCTATCGCAGGCTGCTTTCGTGAATCGGCTGGGCTTCCTGGTCGCCCGCACCCTGCGGGACGAATCCGCGCTGCAACGCCTCTCGGCGCCGCAATCCGCGGTTCTGGACGATCTGGCCGGCATGCGCGTCGCGCTGGTCGGCAATGCCCGCGCGCTGGCCGAGACCGATCACGGCGCGCGGATCGACGCGGCCGACCTGGTGATCCGCATCAACCGCGCGCCGATGCCCTCGGCCGAAAGCCACGGCAGCCGCACCGACTGGCTGGCGCTGGCCGTGCGGCTTTCGGATGCCGACCGTGCCCGCATCGCGCCGGATCGCATCCTGTGGATGTCGCCCAAGCGCAAGCGGCTGGACTGGCGGACCGTGACCAGCCCCGGCTTCTACCTGCACCCGCTGGCGGATTACCGGGCGCTGATGGCCCGGCTGGGCGCCCCGCCCACCACCGGCGCCATGATGATCGACCTGATCGCGCGGTCGAAAATGGCACGGCTCGACCTTTACGGCTTCGATTTCTTCGCCTCGCTCTCGCTTTCCGGCCGGCGGACCGCCGAGCAGGTTCCCCATGATTTCCAAGGGGAATCCGCATGGGTGCGGGAAATCATGCTGGCAGATCGCCGGATATTCCGGCATTAAGCCGAAATTCTGCCAGATCAGCAGGCGTTTTGACGAAATCTCGCTTTCCCTTTTCCGCGATACCCCCTATATCGCGGCGTCCTTTGTTGAAGGAGACCCCAATGGGCTACAAGGTCGTTGTCGCCGGCGCCACGGGGAACGTGGGCCGTGAAATGCTGAACATCCTGGCCGAGCGCCAGTTTCCTGCTGATGAGGTTGTCGCTCTGGCTTCGCGCCGGAGCATTGGCACCGAGGTCAGCTATGGCGACAAGACCCTGAAATGCAAGGACATCGAGGGGTTCGACTTCACCGGCTACGACATCGCGCTGTTTGCCATCGGCTCGGACGCGACCAAGACCTATGCGCCGATCGCCGCCTCGCAGGGCTGCGTGGTGATCGACAACTCGTCGCTTTACCGCTATGACCCCGAGATCCCGCTGGTCGTGCCGGAAGTGAACCCCGACGCGGTCGAGGATTACCGCAACAAGATGATCATCGCCAATCCCAACTGCTCGACCGCGCAGATGGTGGTGGCGCTGAAGCCGCTGCATGACCGGGCGCGGATCAAGCGCGTCGTCGTCTCGACCTACCAGTCGGTCTCGGGCGCCGGCAAAGAGGGCATGGATGAGCTGTGGAATCAGACCAAGGGCGTCTATGTCCCGGGTCAGGAGGTCGAGCCGAAGAAGTTCCAGAAGCAGATCGCCTTCAACGTGATCCCGCAGATCGACGTGTTCATGGACAGTGGCGACACCAAGGAAGAATGGAAGATGGTGGTCGAGACCAAGAAGATCGTTGATCCGGCGATCAAGGTCACGGCGACCTGCGTGCGCGTGCCGGTCTTCGTCGGCCATTCGGAATCGGTGAATATCGAGTTCGAGGATTTCCTGGACGAAGACGAGGCCCGCGACATCCTGCGCGAGGCGCCGGGCGTGCTGGTCATCGACAAGCGCGAGCCGGGCGGCTACTCGACCCCGGTGGAATGCGTGGGCGATTTCGCCACCTTCGTCAGCCGCATCCGCCAGGACGTGACGGTGGAAAACGGCCTGAACATGTGGATCGTCAGCGACAACCTGCGCAAGGGCGCGGCGCTGAACGCGGTGCAAATCGCCGAGCTGCTGGGCAATCGCTGCCTGAAGAAGGGTTGATCCGATAGGGAATATGCAAGGGCGCCCCCGCGGGTTTCGCGGGGGCGCCCTCTTGCATTTCGGCGCCCCCTCGCAGAGCTTGGCCGGGTCATGCCAAGGGGGGTCCGATGCGCCATCTGCTGATTTCCACCGCCATCCTGCTGGCCGGCCCCGCCCTGGCCGACCGGATCGAGACAACGGCCCGCGTCACCGAGGTCACCGTCTATCCCTGGGGCGCCGGCGTCACCCGCGAGGCCGACCTGGACCTGCCCGCCGGCGCGCATGAGCTGGTGATCCCCGGCATGCCCGCGGGTCTCGACCCCGCCAGCCTGCGCATTTCGGCCGAGGGCGCGGTGATCGGCGCAACCGGCTTCCAGCAGGAACGCGCCCTGCCGGAAACCCCGGCGAAATCCCCCGAACTGCGCGCCGCCGAGGACGAGGTCCGCCGCCTGAAGGCCGCGCTGGCCGAACGCGATGCCGGCGTGGCCGAGATCAAGGCACGGGCCGAGGCGGCCGAGGACAGCATCGCGTTCCTGATGAAGCTGGCCGAATCCGACGCCGCCAGCACCACCGACATCGCCGCCCTGACCCGCATGGTGGGCGAGCAGTTGCTGCAAGCGCGCCGGACCGCCATCCGCGCCAGGCTCGAGGCCGAGGCCGCCGATGCGGGACGCGAGGAACTGGCCGAGGACCTGGCCCGCGCCGAGGCCCGGCTCGCGGCGCTGCGCGGCCCGGACGCGGATCGCGGCGCGCTGGTGATCGCCGTGCAGGGGCAGGGCCAGCCGGCCCGCATCCGCATCACCAGCCTGACCGGCGCGGCGAGCTGGAGGCCGGTCTACGACCTCACCCTGCAGCGCAAGGAGGGCAGGCTGCGGCTGGATCGCGGCTTGCTGGTGCGGCAGGATACCGGCGAGGACTGGCGCGGCGTGCATCTGGTCCTGTCCACCGCCCGGCCGATGGACCAGTCGGCGCCCAGCGAGTTGCAGCCGGATTTCCCGCGCATCGGCGACCCCGAGGCCAAGCTTTACAGCCGCTCAGCCGCGCCTATGGCCGAAGCCGCCATGGATTCGATGGAACACGTCGCCGCCGCGCCGGCACCCGTGGCCGGCGCGGCCCTGACCGGCCTGGTGGGCGAAACCGTGGTCTATGACTATCCGACGCCGGTGGATATGCGTACCGGCGCCGATGCGCTGCGCCTGCCGCTGGATCGGCACGAACTGGCGCCCGAGATCGTCGCCGAGGCGGTGCCGCGACGCGACGACACCGCCTATCTGGTGGCGGATACGGTGAACTCCACCGGGGCGGTGATCCTGCCGGGCGACGCGAGCTTCTATGCCGATGGCGCCATGGTCGGGCGCGGCGCGCTGGACCTGACCGCCGCCGGGGACGACATGAAGCTGGGTTTCGGCCCGCTGACCGGCATCCAGCTGGAACGCCGCGTCCCCGACGAGATCGAGGGTAATCGCGGGCTGATCTCGAAATCCTCGGAGCGGCGGGAAACCGCGATCCTGATGGTGCGCAACCTGACGGGCGAAGAATGGCCGCTGCGGGTGATCGACCGCGTGCCGGTCTCGACCCAGGAAAACCTGCGCATCGACTGGTCCGCCGATCCCAACCCCGACGAAACCGACCCGGACGGCAAGCGCGGGCTCCTGGTCTGGAACGGCCGGATCGGCGCGGGGGAGGAGCGCAACATCACCCTGACCACCACGATGCGCTGGCCCGAGGGGCAGGTGCTGATCGGCGGCGACTAGGCGCCTTGCCCGCCGGCAGGGGCAGCGAAGGCTGTTCAGACCCTTCACGCTTTCGGTCGACGGGTCGATGATGCGCAGCCCGGCGGGGATCGGGATCGCCGGCGACGATGCCATAGCCCCTATCGCCGCGCCGGTGCCGGGCGATGGCGACATCCTGCAGGGCGGCGGCCGGCGCATCTTGGCCCAAGCCGGCCTGCCCCGATGACGCCCGCCATGATTGCCCCCGCGACGCGGCGAGGATGTCGGGGGCGCGATGCGACGGCTGCCTGCGCGCCTTACAGCGCCAGTTCGCCCCGCTCCAGCGCCTCGGCCAGCCGGTCCACGGCTTCGGCCAGCCGCTCGTCGACCAGGTGCAGATAGCGTGTCCAGTCCGAGAGCTGCGCCAGTTCCTCGGCCCCGTCCGAAATGCCGCGCAACCCGATCATCGGCAGGCCGTAACGCTGGCAGGCGCGCAGCACCGCAAAGCTTTCCATATCGACCATATCGGCGGCAATGGCGTCATAGGCGGCACCGCTGACGATGCTGGCCCCGGTCGCCAGGCTGGCCGAGGCGAGGCCGGGGATCTGCAAGGGCAAATCCACGCGCACCGGCAGGCCCGAAAGCGGCGTCTCGCCCCTGGCGAAACCCAGGGCCGAGGCATCCATGTCGCGATATTCCAGCGAGGCGACCTGGTAGACGCCCAGCTGCGCAAGCCGGCGCGAACCGGCAGAGCCCAGCGAGACCACCAGATCCGGCAACGCGCCCCGCGCCTCCAGGCCCGAGAGCGCCGCGGTCAGCGCGACCGCCGCCTCGACCGGGCCGACGCCGGTCATCAGCGGCGAGATCCGCGCCCGCAGCTGCGGGCCGTATTCGGCATCCACGGCCATGACGAACAGCACCCGCCGCCCGGCCAGAAGATCGGGCCCCGCAGTCACCGCCGTTCCCCCGCATTCGCCATCCGCCCGCTTGCCGCCATGACCCCTCTCCGACAGGTTTCGGCCAAAAAAGCGCAGCCGCGCCCGCGGGGCAAGACCCGATCAGCCGGTCAGGGCGCGCTGCATCGCCGTATTTCCGGCCGGCTCGGGCTTCTCGGCCGCGCCGGGCAGTTCGCGCCCGACCGGCAGGCTGGGCACCGGGGCGGCAAAGCTGAGCAGCAGGCGGGCGCCGGACAGTCCGCGCAGCCCCCAGGACAACAGCCCGCCCGCCGGCCCGGCCATGGCGCCGCGCAGCGGTTCCTCCGGCAGCGCCGCGTTCAGCGCCTCGCGCAGGGCGACCAGGCCGGGGCTGGCACCGCAGGCCTGGGTCCAGACCTGGACATGGCCCTCCAGCGTGCCGGGGGCGGCGGCGCCCCAAAGCTCGGCATAACGGCGGTTCGAGATCAGCAGCTCGCCATTGGCGGCAAAGACCGCCACCGCATCCTCAAGCGCGTCCAGCACCTCGGCGCCCAGCGACAGGTCGGCACGGAACTTGCGGGTCAGCGAGATTTCCGAGGTGATGTCCTCGAACAGGAAGGCCACCGCGCCGTCGGGATGCGGCCGGCCGGTCACGCGATAGGTCTGCCCGCCGGGCAGCGACCACATCTCGACATGGTGCCCCGAGGAGGCCGCGGCCTCCAGCGTGCTCATCTGGTTGCGCCAGCTGCGATAGTCCTTGGGCTCGGGCACCATCCGCGCCTCGCGCAACCGGTCCAGGAAGGCGTAAAGCGTCGGCCGCGCGGTCAGGAAGCCGGTGGCAAGCCCGGTCAGGTCGATCAGCGCCGGGTTGAACAGCTGCAGGTTGCGCTCGCGGTCAAAGATCGCCAGCCCGATGGGCAGGTCGGCAAAGGTCTTGGTCAGGGTCTGGACGAATTCGCGCAGCGAGCGTTCGGCCCGCACCGCCGCATCGGCGGGCAGGGCGATGGCGACGGTCTGCCCGCCGATCTCGTGCAGGTGGCAATCATACCAGCGGCTCTGCCCGTCATGTTCGATCTGCATCCGCCGCGCCCCGCCGGGAGCGGCAGGCTGGGCCGGCCGGGCCGCGAGGTCGATGATCCGCGGCAGGGGCCAGACCGTCTGTCCCTGGGCCTTGGCCTCGGCCAGGTTCAGATAGGCGGAATTGGCCCAGGTGACCTGGCCCTGCACATCCTGCCGCCAGGCCAGCATCGGCGAATGGTCCATGGCGCTGCGCAGGATTTCCAGCTCCTGCTCCATGGCATGCAGGGACAGCGAATCGACCAGGATGCCGGCATCCTCGGCCGCCGGGTCGGCAAGCGTCAGCCGCAGCAGCCCCTCGCCCAGATCCTCGGCCAGAAGCCGCAGCGGGCTGTGGCCTCCGCGCTCTTGCAATTCGACCCGCGCGGCTCCGCCCAGGTCGGGCAGCAGCGCACCGAACTCCGGCAGGCGCATGCCCAGCCATGCGCTGAGCCGCTGCCATTCGCTGTCGCCCGGCAGGCTGGCCAGCAGGGTGCGCGCCGGCGCGGTCGCATCGACCAGCGTCCCGTTGCGGAACAGGAAGGCGATGGGTTCAAGCGCGCGCTCCAATCCGCGCGCCGCCGGCGCTGCGGCAAGACGCCGGTCCGCCAGGCGCAGCGCCGCCAGCGCCAGCAGGATCGCCAGCCCCGCCGCCGCAAAGGCGATAAGGAATTGCGCAACCATCGAAGCATCCCCGAACGATACAGCCAGATACAACTATAACGGGATGTTTTAAGAAGTGGTTAACGCAACCGGGGATCAGGCCAGAATCTCGGGGTTGGGCCCCAGGGCGGCGCGATTGCCGGTCTCGATCATGTCGCGCGGCCATGTCACCAGGATCTCGGCGCCGCCCTTGGCGCCATTGGCAAAGCGCAGCCGCGCGCCCGAGCGTTCCAACAGCGCCTTGGCGATGAACAGGCCCAGCCCCATGCCTTCGTAGCTGCGGCCATCCTCGGCCCGCGGGCGGGTGGTCAGGAAGGGGCTGCCGATGCGCGGCAGCAGCGCGGGCGGAAAGCCCGGCCCGTCATCGGCGATCCGCACCCACAGGTCGCGGCGGTCCGCGCCGGTTTCGATGGTCACGCGCCGGGCGGCGAAATCGACGGCATTCTGGATCAGGTTGCGCAGCCCGTGGATCACCGCGGCGTCGCGCTGGACGATCAGCGGCTCGGGTGCGGGCTGGACCACGATCTCGGCGCCGCGGCCATGATGCGGGGCGGCGGCCTCGGCCAGCACCTCGGTCAGCGGGGCCGAGCGGATCAGCAGGTCGTCTCGCCCGGCGCTGCCCATGGATTTCAGGATGTCGCGGCAGCGGTCGGCGGATTGGCGCAGCAGGGCGACATCCTCGGCCAGATCCTCGCGTTCGGGCAGGGCCTCGGCCAGCTCGTCGGCCAGCTCGGCGCCGACCAGCTTGATCGTGGCCAGCGGCGTGCCCAGCTCATGCGCGGCGGCGGCGACCACCCCGCCCAGATGTTGCAGCCTCTGTTCGCGCTCAAGCGCAAGGCGGGCGGCGAACAGCGCGTCCGAGGTGGCATTGACCTGGGCCGCCACCAGCCGGGCATAGCCGGCAAAGAACACCGCGCCGATCACGATGGCGAACCAATGCCCGACCAGCAGCGGCTCGCGCAGCGCCACCAGCCCCTCCGGGCCGAAGGTCAGCGGCTGCGCACAGATCGCCGACAGCGTGACCATCAGGAAGGTGGCGGCCCCCAGCGCCAGCAGCTGCCGCGGCGGCAGGGCGGTGGCCGCGACCGTCACCGGCGCCAGCAAAAGCAGCGCGAAGGGATTGGCAAGCCCGCCGGTCAGCGCCAGCAGCGCCGCCACCTGCCCCAGGTCGAAGCCCAGCTGCCAGGCCGCCTCGTGGGCCGAGATGCGCCGGTCCGGCCGCGTCGTCAGCGCCAGGTTCAGCGCCACCGCCAGGCCGATCACCGCCAGCACCGCCGCCAGCGGGAAATCCGCCCCGATCGCCAGCGCCGCGCCCACGGCGGCCAGCTGGCCGGTGATCGCCACCCAGCGCAGCAGGATCAGGGTGCGCAGGCGGATCGGCTCGGGCGCGGGCTGGCCGGGCAGCGGGTGGATGCGGCGGAAAACAAGACCGAAGGGCACGCGGGGGTCTTTCTGATGGGGACGGGCTTTGGCATTGATACCCATGGCCGGATGGGCGATCAATGCGTCCAAGCGGACGGAGACGCGCCTGATGGGCAAAGACGGAACGATCCTGATCCTCGGCAGCCTGGCCGCAGTCCTGATGCTGGTGACGGGCGGACTGTGGCTGTCGCGCGGCGGGGCCGATCCCTTTGCCCCCTGCCGCCAGAGCGGCGTCCAGGGCGGGCTGGACAGCCTGGGCGCGCCTTTCGAGTTGACCGATCAGGACGGGCGGCGGGTCAGCGACCGGCAGGTGCTGGCGCAGCCGGCGCTGGTTTATTTCGGCTATACCTATTGCCCGGATGTCTGCCCCCTGGACAGCGCCCGCAATGCCGAGGCCGTGGCGATGCTGGAGGAACGGGGCATAATGGTCACGCCGGTCTTCATTTCCGTGGATCCCAAACGCGACACCCCCGAGGTTCTGGGCGATTTTGCCGAAACCATGCATGAACGCATGATCGGATTGACCGGAACCCCGGCCGAGATCGATGCGGTCGCGAAAGCCTGGCGCAACTATTACAAGGTGAATGACCAGGAGGATCCGCAGAACTATCTGGTGGATCACATGACCAATACCTATCTTGTGATTCCCGGTATCGGCACTGTCGAACTCTTCGGCCGCGAGCTTTCCGCGCAGAAACTGGCGGAACGCACCGCCTGTTTCATTGACGCAGCGTCAGGCAACGGGGTTTGACCGACTGGACAAAACACTCTAATCAACAGTGAACTTTCAAGGGCAAGTGAATATGGCAGAGGATTACCAAATCGGTCCCGACCCCAGCCTGCTTCTGGTCGACGACGACGAGATCTTTCTGAACCGTTTGGCCCGTGCGATGGAAAAACGCGGTTTCTCGGTCGCCCGCGCCGTCTCGGTCGCCGAGGCGCGGACGGCGGTGGCCGAACACCCGCCGGCCTATGCGGTGGTCGATCTGCGGCTTGAGGATGGCAACGGGCTTGATGTGGTGGATGCCCTGCGCGAGGCGCGCGCGGATGCCCGGATCGTCGTGCTGACCGGCTATGGCGCCATCGCGACGGCGGTGGCTGCGGTCAAGATGGGGGCGACGGATTACCTGTCGAAACCCGCGGATGCCGACGACGTGACCCACGCGCTCCTGGCGCGGGGCGAGACCTTGCCCCCTCCGCCCGAAACGCCGATGTCGGCCGACCGGGTACGCTGGGAACATATCCAGCGCGTCTATGAGCAATGCGACCGCAATGTCAGTGAAACGGCGCGCCGCCTGCATATGCACAGGCGGACTCTCCAGCGGATTTTGGCCAAACGCAGCCCGCGTTAATAATCCGGTTCTCAAAAAAGATTGCAATCCATATTGGAATGCAAATAGTGAGAATACATACTGCCAAAACCAGGGATAACGATATGAGCATTGATCTGGACGCAATGTCCTTGCGGGAACTTCGGGATCTGCGCAACAAGCTCGACCGCGCCATTTCCACCTTCGAGGATCGTCGCAAGCGCGAGGCGCTGGCGGCTGCCGAAAGTGCGGCGCGCGAATATGGCTTCAACCTTGCCGATCTGACCGTCGCCAAGCAGGCGCGCGGCAAGGTGGCGCCGAAATACGCCAATCCTGCCGATCCCTCGCAGACCTGGACCGGCCGCGGCCGCAAGCCGCGCTGGGTGCAAGAGGCACTGGATGCCGGCAAGAAACTGGACGCCATGGAAATCTGAACCCAAAGCCCCGTATCCCGGATGCGGGGCTTTTTCCATCGCGATCACGGCTTGCGGTCGATTTCCGCAATAAGTTCGGAAAAGCGCGATAAAAACGCATTGCGCGTTTCCAGGGGCGGGCGCAGGCGTATTTCCAGCCCCTGCAGCAATTCGGGCCGCGGCGCAGGAAACAGGCGATCCGCCTCGGCCCTGGAAAACCCGGCGATCTGCACGGCCTCCAGCCAGGCCGAGATCCGGTCGGCCCGCTTGATCGCGCGCTTGACCGCCGCCGGCAATTGCGCGGGCAGGCCGAAGCGGCGGTGGATCGCCGCCGCCAGCCGCGCATCCATTTCCCCGTATTCCCGCCCAAGCGCCGCCTTCACCGGCGAGATCATGTCGCCAATGACATATTCCGGCGCGTCGTGCAGCAGCGCCGCCAGCCGCCAGCGCGGCGCGCAATCGGGGTTGCTGCGGGCGTGGATCTCCTCGACCAGCAGTGAATGCTCGGCCACGCTATAGGCCCAGTCGCCGCGGGTCTGGCCGTTCCAGCGCGCGACGAAGGCCAGCCCATGGGCGATGTCGCCGATCTCGACATCCATCGGCGTCGGGTCCAGAAGATCCAGCCTGCGCCCCGACAGCATCCTCTGCCAGGCCCGTTTCGCGCCTTTCGCCATGCCGCTCTCCGTCTTGTGCCGCGCGAAACTAGCGCCATCCCGGCGGCCGCGCCAGCACCGCACGGGCGACAGCGCCGGGCAAGCGAAAGGCCCGCGGCCGGGGGACCGCGGGCCGAAACCGGCCTGCCTCACGCAGAAGTGATCGGCTCAGGACAGCGGCTGGTCGGCCGGCCGCTGGGCCTGCGCCCGGCGCGCGATTTCCTGGCGGTACAGCGCCACGAAATCCACCGGGTCCATGTTGAAGGGCGGAAAGCCGCCGTCGCGGGTCATGTCCGACACGATGCGCCGCACGAAGGGGAACATCATGCGCGGGCATTCGATCATCAGGAAGGGGTGCAGCTGGTCCTCGGGCACGCCCTCGACATGGAAGATGCCGCCGTAATCCAGCTCGCACAGGAACAGGGGGGCCTTGTCGGCGGCGTTCGCGGATTGCACGCGGAACTTGCTGATCACCTCGTATTGGTGCTCGGTCGGGCGCTTGCGGGCATCCAGGCTGACCTGCACGCTGATTTCCGGCTGCACCTCGCCCGAGGGCAGGCCCTTTTGCGCCACCGCGTTCTCAAAGGACAGGTCGCGGATATATTGCGTCAGGATCTGCATCCGCACGGCCGGCTGCGCGGCGTTCTGGGCCTCGGGCGCGGCTGCGTCGCTGTTATTCTCGTCGCTCATGGAAATCTCCTCGGATCTGAGGGGGTTCTAGCACCCCGCCGCCCGGCGCTCAATGCCGGGTCCAGCCGGAATTGCCGCGCCGAGGAGGCGTCGTGTCGCCCTGGTCCGTCAGCCCTTCGCGCACCGGGCCGGGCGGGTCGTCCTGCACCGAATATTCGCCGTCGATCACCCCGTCCTCGCCTTGGCGCCAGCCCGGACCGCGGCGAAAGCCCGCCGGATCGGCGCCGAAATCGCCCTCGGCGCCATAGCTTTGGCGATAGCTGAAGCCGGTACCCGTCACCCGCATGCGCGAGGCCATCTGCCGCAGGATCAGGCCGCGCACCGCCGGGATCAGCAGCAACAGCCCCAGCGTGCTGGTGAACAGGCCCGGCACCACCATCAGCAGCCCGGCGATCATCACCAGCGCGCCATGCGCCATCGGCCGGCCGGGATCGCGAAAATCCTGCATGGCGCGCTGCACGTCCAGCGCCGCCCGCGCACCCTGGTGGCGCATCACCGCAACGCCGGCCACGGCCGAGGCCAGGACCAGCGCGATGGTGGGCAAAACGCCGATCGCGCCCCCCACCTGGATGAACAGCGCGATCTCGACGATCGGCAGGATCACGAAGGGCAACAACAGCCACATAACGCCTTTTTCCTCCGGCACTTCTATTTCCGGCACCCAAACTGGACTTGGGCCGGTCCCCACCCTACATAAGCATGCGAAAGCGCCGTTACAAAGCTCGTTAGGTCCGTTGATGTCCAACCCCCTGCTGCAACTGCTCGTCCTCGCTGCGATCGCCGTGTTCCTGATCCTGCGCCTGCGCGGGGTTCTTGGCACCCGCGACGGCTTCGAATCGCCGCGCCTCCCCGAGGAGCCGGTGCAGCGCCGCCGCTTCGACGTGATCGACGGCACCGCCGAGGCGGGCGACAGCGACATCGCCGACCATGCCGAACCGGGCAGCCCCGCCGCCAAGGCCCTGGCCGAGATGAAGCGGGTCGAGCCGGATTTCGCCGTGGGCCCGTTCCTGTCCGGCGCGAAATCCGCCTATGAGATGATCCTGATGGCCTTCGAGCGCGGCGACCTGTCCGAGGTGCGCGGCTTCCTGGCGCCGCCGGTGGCCGAGGCCTTCGAATCGGTGATCGAGGATCGCAAGGCCCGCAACCTGACCACCGAGGCGCAGTTCCTGGGCACGCGCGAGACCGCGCTGGCCGGCGCCGAGTTCACCCCGGCGACCGGCATGGCCGAACTTTCGGTGCGCTTCGTCGGCGAGATGATCATCGCCACCCGCGACGCTGACGGCAACGTGGTCGAGGGCGATCCCAAGGCCGCCCGCAAGCAGCGCGACACCTGGACCTTCGCCCGCCGCATGGGTCAGGACGACCCGAACTGGCAGCTGGTCGCCACGGCCTGAACCATGGCACGGCGGCGGGGACTCTCGGCCGAGGACAAGGCCCTGTGGTCCCGCGTCGCCGCGACCGCGGTGCCGATGCACCCGGCCCGCAAGCAGGCCGAGCCCGCGCCTGCGCCCCAGCCGCTGAAAAAGCCGCCCGCCATGCCGCAGGCCGCGCCCCTGCCCTTGGCCGGGCTGCGCATCGGCGGGCAGCCCGGCTCGGGCTCGACCCGCCTGGACCTGTCTCCGCCCCCGCGCGAGGCGCTGCATGCCCAGCCCCTGCGCATGGACCACAAGACGCATCGCCAGATGACGCGCGGCAAGCTGGCGCCCGAGGCGCGCATCGACCTGCACGGCATGACCCTGGCCGTGGCCCAGCCGGTGCTGACCCGCTTCATCCTGCAAGCCAAGGCCGAGGGGCGGCGGCTGGTGCTGGTCATCACCGGCAAGGGACGCGAGGGCGGGCCCGACGCGCCGCTGCCGGTGCGGTCCGGCGCGCTGCGCCACAACGTGCCGCATTGGCTGCACATGCCGCCCCTGAACGCCGTGGTGCTGCAGGTCCGCCCCGCACATCGCCGCCATGGCGGCGAGGGCGCCTATTACGTCTACCTGCGCCGCTAGAAGGCCGGCGAGATCACGATCTGCGCCGCCCGCTCGGCATGCAGGGCCGCGCGGGTTAGCGGCCCGACCCCGCCGCCCACATCCGAGGAAAACACGCTGTTCAGCTCCTGCGCCTGCGACAGGATGCGCAAGAGCGCCGGCGAGGTCGCCACGTTGAAATGCCCGTCCCCGGTCGAGAAGGCGCCGACATCGACCAGCATCACCGGCAGGTCCGCCACCGGCCCGGCATCGGTCAGGCTGCCCAGCCGCACCGGCTCGGCCGAGATCAGCGCCGACAGGTTCAGCGCCCGGTCCCGCCCCGATGTGAAGATGACGAAGGGCTGCGGCAGCCTGCCGATGGCCCGGACCTGGGTGCGAAACACGCCCACGTCGATGTCGGGCGACAGCAGCACCACCGCGCCGATCCGGTCCAGGGTGCGGCGCTCGCCGGCGATGGCCATCTGGCGCAGGCTTTCCATCAGCAGCAGCGCGCCCATGGAATGCGCGACCAGGATCGCCCTGCCGCCCCCCGCCTGCGCGGCGATCTCGATGCTGCGCGCCAGCCCGTCGCGGGAATAGAGCACGCTGTCGCGATCCGCGGCATAGGCCAGCGGCTGCCCGCGCGACGGCCACGAGAAATGCAGCGGCACGCCGGGCAGGCGCAGGTCGCGCTCGATCTGGGCAAAGCGATACAAGCCCTCGGCGAAGGTGTTGTTATAGCCATGCACGAACAGCACCACGTCACGGTCGCCCGGCGGGCGGGCGGCAATGGCGCGGCGCAGCTCGGCCTGGAAATCCTCGGGCCGGGCGAAGCGGGCATAGTCCGAGACCAGGAAATCCCGCTGCGGATCGGGTGCCGCGCCCTGGCGGGGATAGGTGATGGTGCCGGGCCGCCGCTCGGGCGGGACCGAGACATCGACGCGGCCGAAGCTCACCCCCTCCTGCCGGCTGCCCGCGGGGGTGCGGTTGGTGGCGATATAGATGCGCTCGACATGGCCAAGCCGCGCCGCCTCGCGGGCGATGGTGATCTCGCCCCGCGGCGCGCAGGCCGCCAGCAGCAGCAACAGCGAAACAAGGATCCGCCCCGGCATGTCCCCCGCCCCTTCGTCTTGCGGGCGACAATGCCACCGCGGCAGGCGCGGGAAAAGCCCTCAGCCGTAATTCGCCTTGGGCCCCGCGAACCACCAGATGATGAAGCCCAGGATCGGCAGGATCGCCACCAGCGCGATCCAGATCAGCTTGGTGGTCATGGTCTCGTTGGTGTTGATGATCGAGGCGATGGCCCAGACATCCAGCACGAAGATGATGATGCCGAAAAGATAGTTCATGCGCGTCCCCCGCCGTTGCGTCATTCCACAACGGCGGGAAGGCGGCGGGGTTCCCTACAGCACATAGCGCGACAGGTCGGTCGAGCGCGCCAGGTCGCCCAGGTGCTTCTCGACAAAGGCCCCGTCCACCACCACCGTCTCGCCAGAACGGTCCGGCGCGCTGAAGGACAGCTCCTCGAACACCCGTTCCATCACCGTGTAAAGCCGCCGCGCGCCGATATTCTCGACCGAGCCGTTCACCTCGGCCGCGATGCGCGCCAAGGCCCGGATGCCGTCCTCGGTGAACTGGACCATCACCCCCTCGGTCGCCATCAGCGCGGTATATTGCCGGGTCAGGGCGTTGTCTGTCTCGGTCAGGATGCGGACGAAGTCCTCTTCGGTCAGCGCGCGCAGTTCGACCCGGATCGGCAGCCGGCCCTGCAATTCCGGCAAGAGGTCCGATGGCTTGGCGATGTGGAACGCGCCCGAGGCGATGAACAGGATATGATCGGTCCTGACCGGCCCGTATTTCGTGGAAACCGTGGTGCCCTCGATCAGCGGCAAGAGGTCGCGCTGCACCCCCTCGCGCGAGACATCGCCGCCGCGGGCGTCGGTCCGCGCGGCCACCTTGTCGATCTCGTCGATGAAGACGATGCCGTTTTCCTGCACCGCCTCCAGCGCGGCAGCCTTGACGGCCTCGTCGTCCAGAAGCTTGTCGGCCTCCTCGGCGATCAGCAGCTCATAGCTTTCCGCCACCGTCACCTTGCGCCGCACCCGGCGGCCGCCAAAGGCCTTCATCAGCCCCGACAGGTCCATCATGCCGCCCATGGCCCCCGGCTGGCCGGGGATCTCCATCATGCCGAAGGGGTTGGAATTGTCCTGCACCTCCAGCTCGATCACCGTGTCGTCCAGCTCGCCGCGCTTGAGCTTGTCGCGGAACATCTCGCGGGTCTGCTCGCGCGCGCCCTCGCCGGCCAGGGCGGCGACCACGCGGTCCTCGGCCGATTTATGCGCCCGCGCCTTGACCTCCTCGCGCATGCGCTCGCGGGTCTCGATGACGGCGGCATCGGCCAGGTCGCGGATGATCTGCTCGACGTCGCGGCCGACATAGCCGACCTCGGTGAACTTGGTGGCCTCGACCTTCAGGAAGGGCGCGCGGGCCAGCCTGGCCAGGCGCCGGCTGATCTCGGTCTTGCCGACGCCGGTGGGGCCGATCATCAGGATGTTCTTGGGATAGACCTCGTCGCGCAGGTCGTCGCCCAGCTGCCGGCGCCGCCAGCGGTTGCGCAAGGCCACGGCCACGGCGCGCTTGGCATCCCTTTGCCCGATGATGAAGCGATCCAGTTCGGACACGATTTCGCGCGGGGTCAGGTCGGACATTCGGGGCTCCTGTCTCATTCCGGCATCACTTAAAGCCGGCTCGCCGGTGTTTCAACCAAGCCGCCGGCAAGGACCGCAAACCGCGACGGAACGCACGCCATCCCGGCTTTCTCCGTTTTCCAAATACTCCCGGGGGACGCCCTGCAAGGGCGGGGGGCAGAGCCCCCTTTACCCCAGAATCTCGACGGTCAGATTGCCGTTGGTGTAGACGCAGATATCCGCCGCGATCGCCATGGCCTTGCGCGCCACCGCCTCGGCGTCCAGGTCGCTCTCCATCAGCCCGCGCGCGGCGGCCAGGGCGAAATTGCCGCCCGAGCCGATGGCGGCCACGTCATGCTCGGGCTCCAGCACGTCGCCGGCGCCGGTGACGACGAAGATCTCGCGCCCGTCGGTCACGATCAGCATGGCCTCCAGGTTGCGCAGATACTTGTCCATGCGCCAGTCCTTGGCCAGATCGACGCAGGCCCGCGCCAACTGGCCGGGCGCCGCCTCCAGCTTCTTCTCCAGTCGTTCCAGCAGGGTGAAGGCATCGGCGGTCGAGCCGGCAAAGCCCACCACCACGTCATGCCCGCCGGGGCTCAGCCGGCGCACCTTGCGCGCCGTGCCCTTCATCACCGTCTGGCCGACGCTGACCTGGCCGTCCCCGGCGACGACCACGCGGCCGCCGCGCCGAACCGCCAGGATGGTGGTGCCGTGCCAGCCGGGAAATTTGTCTTCGGACATGCCTCTCTCCGATCTCTCGCCTGTCGCGTCAGATATGGGCCGGGTGCGGCTTTCGCAACCCGCCCCTTCCGCCGCGCCGTCCCAGCCGCTAGCGTGCCGGCCATGACCCATGCCCCCGTCCTGCGCGTCTACCTGGAAGGCTCGATGCTGGAAACCGCGCGCGCGGGCAGCTTCAATTTCCTGACCGTGCTGCGCCGGGCGGTCGAGGCCAGGGGCTGGCGCGTCGAATGGCACCAGACCGGCACCTTGGCCCGCATGGCCGCGCCCCTGCGGGACGGCTATGCGCTGTTTCACATGGAGGCGCCGACGCATGCGCGCGCCCTGACCTTTCGCCGCGCCTATCACTATCCGTTCTGGCAGATCGAGCCGGTGCCGCAGCGCTGGCGCTTTGCCGTGGCACAGAGACGCTACGACCCCGCGGCGGTCGATCCCGAACCGGCCCGCGCCTTTGCCGAGCGGCTGCGCGCCCGCGTCCTGCCCGGTCCGCCGCCCCGGCGCGGCGACACGATCCTGGTGCCGCTGCAAGGCCATATCCGCCGCTGCCGCTCGTTCCAGACCATGAGCCCGGTCGAGATGCTGAAGGCCATCGCCGCCACCGGCCGGCCCACTGTCGCCACGCTGCATCCCAGGGAAAGCTATGACGAGGCCGACCGCGCGGCGCTGGCCGAACTGGCGGCGCGCCACCCGAACCTGCGGATCGGCGGCGACACCGCGCAGCTGCTGCGCGACTGCGCCTTCGTCGCCACGCAGAACAGCGCGGTGGCCTTCGACGGCTACCTGCTGGGCAAGCCGGCGGTGCTGTTCGGGCAGATCGACTTTCACCATATCGGCCTGAACGTCGCCGAGCTGGGCGCAGCACAAGCCCTGGCGCGCGCCGAAAGCCATGCGCCGGATTTCGACCGCTACCTGTTCTGGTTTCTTCAGCAGAACGCCATCAACGCCACGCTGCCCGATGCCGAGGCGCGGATCCTGGCGGCGATGCGCCGGGGCGGCTGGCCGATCGGCGCCGCCCCCGGCACTTAGGGATCAGATGGATTCGTCGATCCAGGCCTTCAGCGCGGCCTTGGGGGCGGCGCCGATCTTGTTCGACACGACCTGGCCGTCCTTGAACAGGAACAGCGCCGGGATGCCGCGGACGCCAAGCGCGGCGGGGCTTTCCGGGTTCTCGTCCACATTGACCTTCACGATCTTGACGCGGCCCTCGTATTCGGCGGCGAGTTCCTCCAGCGAGGGGCCGATCTGGCGGCAGGGACCGCACCATTCGGCCCAGAAGTCGACCACGACCGGGGTCGGGGACTGGCGGACTTCGCTGTCGAACTCGGCGTCGGAAACGGCTTGGGTATTGGCCATCGGGCTCTCCTGCAATGTGCCGGCCGGGCCGGCAGGGCGTATCCGTCAACAGCTAGGCACCGGGGCGGTTGTGGTCAAGGCCCGCCATCACCCGATCCAGCAAGGCGTCGGGCAGCGCCATCAGGCTGCGCGAGGCGGTCCAGAGCACCGCGACCTCGACCCGCCGCCCCGGCCAGATCAGCCGCAGCGCCGTGCGATAGGCGGCCATCTGGCGCAGGATGCCCAGCGGCACCGCCTCGGGCGCATCCGGCACTTCGCGGTTCGACTTGTAGTCCACCGCCAGGATGCGGCCCGGTTCCACCACCAGCCGGTCCACCGCGCCGGTCAGGGTGCCGATGCCCGGCAGCGGCGCGGCCAGCGCCACCTCGGACAGCAGCTCGGCCGCGTCGGACAGCGCGAAGACCTGCGCCAGGTCCGGCGCCTCGATCACCGCGCGCGCCTCGGCCAGCAGCGCCGCCAGATCCTCGGGGCCGGGCAGGCCGCCCTCGGCATCGGCCAGAACGTCGCGGGCCAGGGCGGGCCAACCGGCCGGATCGCGGCCCGGCAGATGCTCCAGCAGCAGATGCAGGCGGGTGCCGAACAGCATCGCCGCCGCCGCATCGCCCTCGCCGGGCGCACCGATCACCTTGGCCCCGCCCAGCGCCGTCGCGGCAACGGGCCGGACCTTTGCGGGGGCGGGCGGCGGCGGGGCGCGCAGCCAGTCCGGCTCGGCCAGCGCGGGCCTTTGCGACAGCACCGGCCGCGGCGCGTCCTCGGGCCAGTCGCCAAAGGACAGCCGCCGGATCTCGCCGCCCCAGGGCGCGGGCAGGCGTGTCTCGGCCAGGTCGGCACGGCCCATGCCGGCCTCGACCATGGCGTGCCAGCTGTCCTCGGCCGCGCCGGTCTCGCCCGCCGCGGCGACGATCAGCCAGCTTTCGGCGCGGGTCAGCCCGACATAGAGCAGCCGCTTGCGTTCCTGCAGCTGCCGCTCGGTCTGGAGCGCGGCCAGTTCCTCGACCGGATCAGGCCGTTCGCCCTTGCGGCCGCGCCACAGGGACAGCCCGTCCGGGCCGGGCAGCACGGGCGCCTCGCGCGGGGGTTTGCGCTTGGCCGCGTCGGGCATGATCACGATGGGACTTTCCAGGCCCTTCGAGCCGTGCACGGTCATCACCCGGATCAGCCCCTCGCCATCGCCGGCCGAGCCGGGCTGGCGGCGCACCTCGACATCGTCGCCGGTCAGCCAGACCAGGAAGCCGGTCAGCGAGGGCGTCTCCGAGCTTTCATAGGCCAGCGCCTGCGACAAGAGTTCGTCGATGCCGTCCTGCGCCTCGGGGCCCAGCCGGGCGATCAGCCGCTCGCGCCCGCCGTGGCGGATCAGCAGGCGCTGGATCAGGTCATAGGGGCGCATGAAGCCGGTCTGGCCCATCAGGTCGGCCAGCAGCTCGACCGCCTGGCGATGCGGCGATTCACGCAGCCGCCGCCACAGGTATTCGCCGCGTTTGCGCCCGGCGGCGAGGCGGTAAAGCTCCTCCTCGGTCAGGCCGAACAGCGGCGAGCGCAGGCAGGCGGCCAGCGACAGGTCGTCCTCGGGCGTGGCCAGCACCGACAAGAGGGCGCGGATATCCTGCACCGCCATCTCTCCGGCCAGCTTCAGCCGGTCGGCGCCGGCGACGGGCAGGTTCGCCGATTTCAGCGCCGCGATGATCTCGGCGAACAGGTCCGAGCGGCGCTGCACCAGGATCAGCACGTCGCCGGCGCGGATGCGGCGCACCGCGCCGGTCTTGGGGTCATGGATCGGCTGGCCCAGCATCTTGCCGATGGCGTCGGCGACGGCGCGGGCCAGTTGCACGGTTTCCGAATTTTCGGCCGGCTGGTCCACCGGATCGGTCCAGTCGCCCGGCTCGGGCTTTTCGGGCTTCGGGATCGCCGGCCACAGGTCCACCCGGCCCGGCATCGCGGTGCGAAAGGCGCGGTGCTGCGGCGGATCGCCCAGGCCGCGCGCCGCATCGCCGGCAAAGACCTGATCGACCAGCGACAGGATCGCGGTCGAGCTGCGGAAGGAATGCCGCAGCTCCAGCACCTGCATGGGATTCTGCACCGCCTCGAAGGCCTGGGCAAAGCCGGTGCGGCGGGCCTCGAACACCGCGATATCGGCACCCTGGAAGGAATAGATCGACTGTTTCGGGTCGCCCACCACGAACAGGCTGCGCGTCTGGTCGCGCGCCCCTTGCCCCGAGGTGAACTCGTCGGTCAGCCGCTCGATCACCTGCCATTGCGCCGGGCTGGTGTCCTGCGCCTCATCGACCAGGATATGGTCGATGCCGCCGTCCAGCCGGAACAGCACCCATTGCGCCATGCTGCTTTCCGACAAGAGCCGCGCGGTGCGGTCGATCAGGTCGTCGAAATCCAGATGGCCATGCGCGGCCTTCTGCGCCCGGTAGCGGGTCAGGAAGGCATGGCCGAAACGATGCAGCGCCAGCGTGCGCTCGGCATGGGCCAGCGCGATGCGGCGCGGGCGGGCGGATTCGACCCGCTCCATCAGGATCGCCAGGTCATCGATCAGTTCCGCGCAGGGGCCGCTGCGCAGCGCCCTGGTCGGGAAGCTGTCGTATTTCGCGGTGAACGGCGCCTTGGCGCCTGCCCCGGTCAGCAGCACGGATTCCAGGATCGCCAGTTCCGCCATGCCCGGCTGCGCCCAGTTGCCGGGCGCCAGCTTCGCCGCCGCCTTCTGGTCGTTCGCGCCGCTTTTCAGCAGATGCGGGATCAGCGCGGCAATGACCGTGGCCCCGTCGGCAAAGCATTCCGCCAGCAGCGCCTGCATGTCCTCGCCCGGCGCCAGCCCGCAGGCGGTCCAGAGCGCATCCCGGTCGGCGGGGGCCTCGAACCCGCGCAGACCGGCGAGGAAAGCGTCGAGTCTTTCGCCGGAATGCAGCGCCAGCAGATCCTCCAGCTCGGGCGCGCGCTCGCGGGCCATGTCCTCGATGATCTCGGCCCGGATCAGCGCCGCGCTGCGGTCGTCGAGCTCGGTGAAGCCATGCGGCACCCCGGCCTCGATCGGGAAGCGGCGCAGGACGCCGGCGCAGAAGCTGTGGATGGTCTGGACCTTGAGGCCGCCCGGCGTCTCGATGGCGCGGGCAAACAGCCGGCGCGCGGCGGGCAGGTCGGGGGCGCCCGCCTCGCCCAGCCGCGCCAGTTCGGCGCGCAGTTCCGCCTCGGGCAGCATGGCCCATTGGCCCAGCCGCGCCAGCAGGCGGTTCTGCATCTCGGTCGCCGCGGCCTTGGTATAGGTCAGGCACAGGATGCGCTCGGGCGCGGTCCCGGCCAAGAGCAGCCGCGCCACCCGGTCGGTCAGCACCCGCGTCTTGCCCGAACCGGCATTGGCCGTCAGCCAGGTCGAGCGATGCGGGTCCGCCGCCCGCACCTGCGCCAGCGTCGCCTCATCCATCATCGCCGAACCTCTGCGGGGCCGCGACCTCGGTCGTGTCCCATTCGCCATGCCGCGACAGGTGGTCGTAATCGCTGGCATGGTCGCTGCGTTCCATGGCCAGCCGGGCGGTAAAGCCGCGCTCGCCGTCCAGATAGCGGCGGATCAGGGTGACGAAGCCGGCCCAGCTTTCCTCGGCGAAGCCGGGGCTGAACTCGCGGCTTTCGGTTTTCCCCTCGCCGCCCAGCTGGATATAGCTGATGCCCTCGACCTCGGCCGGTCCCAGCGCCTTGAAGGCGCCGTGCCGGACCATCGCGGCCTCCAGCGGCAATTGCTTGTCGAAATGCGCGATCTGCTTGTCGGTCGGCGGCTTGCCGGACTTGTAGTCATAGACATGCACCCGGCCATCATGCAGCAGGTCCAGCCGGTCGGGCCGGGCGATCAGGCGGAAATCCAGGCCGGGGACGGCCTGCTCGCCATATTCCTCGACCAGGACGGGCCGGCCGTGCGCCAGCCTTTCGGCCTCGTCCGCCATCAGCCGGTCGGCGATGCCGGCGATCCGCGCCCGCCAGAACAGCCGGGCCGAAGGCCAGGGCACCTCGGCTTCCAGCACCGCGTCGGTAATCGCCAGCAGCCGCGCCTTCATGACCGGCGGCGTCTCGGCCAGATCGGGCAGGCCGCGCAGGAAGCGGTCCATGATGTGATGCAGGACATTGCCGCGCTCGGCCGCGTCGGGTTCGGGGCGCAAGGGGTCCAGCGCCCGCAGGCCCAGCACCCGGCGGGCATAGACGGCATAGGGGTCGCGGATCAGCGTCCTGACCTCGGTCACCGACAACTCGCGCAGGGCGGGCGGCGGCGGGAGGGGCGAGGGCCGCGGCGCCGGCGCCAGCCGCATGCGCGGCCGGGCCTGCAATTCGGCCAGGTCCAGCCAGCGCCGGCCGCGATCCCGCATCGCCGCCAGCGCCTGCGGCCCCTGCTGATCGGGCAATCCGCCCAGCAGGTTCACCAGCCGGTTCAGCCAGCGCGAGGGGATGGTCTCGGCCTCGGCATCGCGGCGGGCGCGGGTCAGCACCACCTGCGCCGCCGCCACGGCCTGCTGGAAGTCATGCGCGGCCAGGCCCACCCGGCGCTCGGGCAGGGTCAGCCCGGCGGCCAGCCGCATCGGCCGCGACAGCCACGGATCGGGCGGCAGCGCCTGCGGCCAGCCGCCCTCGTTCAGGCCCGACAGGATCACCAGCCCGGCATCCTCGCCCACCGCCTCGGTGCGCGCCTCGCGCGGGCCGCGGAAGCGGACCAGCGGATGCGCAGCCACGTCCTGACGCACGGCCTGGCCCTGCAATTCGTCGTAAAGCAGGTCGCAGAACTCGCCCGGCCGCAGGTCGTGGCCCAGATGCGCATGGGTGGCCAAGTGGTCCAGCACCAACCGCGCCAGCCCGCCCGAGCTCTTGGCCCAAAGCTCCGAGGCATCGGCATCGCCGCCCGGACCGGCGGCCAGATCCTCGGCCAGGGCGCGCAACTCGCGCAGCCGATCCGCCAAGGGCCGCGGCGCGCGGTCCTGCGCCAGCGGCACGATGCGGTCGAGCAGCCCGGCCAGCCACAGCGCCCAGGGCTTGCTGGAGGCGTCGCCACGATCCGCCCATTCCCGCAGCGCCGCGCCGTCGGGAAAGGCCGGTCCGTTGCGGCGCAGGTGCAGCTCCAGGTCGCGGCTATGGCGGTTGTGTTCGCGCCGGTAATCGGGGCCAAGGCCGGTGGCGGTAACCGGATGCTTGAGCAGCACCAAGAGCGCGTCCAGCATCATCTCGGCCCCGAAAAGGTCGGCGACATGGCGCAAAAACAGGCCGGGCGCGGTCAGCGGCAAGGGCTGGCCGGCGGAATCGTCGGGGATGATGCCCCAGCGGTCCAGCGCCGATTGCACGCGGCGGGTCAGCATCCGGTCGGCGGCGATCAGCGTCACCGGCTGGCCGCGCTCCAGCGCCTCGCGGATGACCAGCGCCACGGCCTCGGCCTCCTGCCCCGGCTGCTCGGCCTCGATCAGGGTCAGGCGTTCGGTCGCGGGGACCAGCGGGCCAAGGCGCGGGCCTTCCTCGATCCATTGGTCGGTGACGGGTGCCGGACGCAGCGCCAGCGAGATCAGCCGGTTGCGCGCCGGGTCGGGCGCCGTTCCGGGCAGCCATTCCGCCGGCGCGCCGAACTCGGCCAGCAGCGGCGCATAGCGCGCCTGCGGGTGATCTTCGGACAGCGCGTCGAGCCCGTCCCAGACGGCTTGCGGCAGGTCGGCATCGAAGCCGGGCAGCACCACCGCGCCCATCGGCAGCCGGGCGACGGCGCGCATGAAGTCCCGCGTCGCGCCATGCGAGCCGGTCGAGCCGGCGACGACCACCGGGCCTTGCGGCAGATCCTCGCCCCGTGCCCAGGCCGCGGCCAACGCCTCGGCCGCGGCGCGCTGGCGCGATTCGCGGTCCTGCGGCGGGTCGGACAGGTAATAGCCGGCGGCGATCTTCAGGAAGGCCAGCGCACGGCCCCAATGCTGGGCATGTTCGCTGGCGTCGATGCGGTCCAGCGCCTGCGCGTCCAGCCCCTCCAGCTGCATCTCGGCCATCAGCGCCGCCAGCGAGGCTGCGAGTTCCGGCACCGATTGCCCCTGCGCCAGGTCGGGATCGGCGCGCAGCGCGGCGTCGATCAGCCGGCCCAGCTCCAGCCGGCGCGCCAGCGGCGCCGTGGCCGCGCCGCCGCCCAGGTCGGCGATCAGCCGCAATTGCGGCAAAAGCAGCGGCCCGCGCCGGACAAAGGCCTGGCGCAGCGCCATCAGCGACTGGCCGGAATTGGCATAGACCGTGACCCGCGCCATGTCCTGCGGCGGGCGGTGGGCCATGCGCCGGATCAGCCCGTCGGCGAAGGCGCCGGGAAAGTCGGCGCCGCAGGGCAGGGCGAAGACACCGCTCTGCCAGTCAGGCATCGAGCAGCGCCTCGGCCAGCGGGATGCAGTCGGGGCGGCCGACATCGCACCATGCGCCGGGATGGATCAGACCATAGGCACGGCCCCCGGCGATCATCAGATCCCAGAGCCGGTTGAGCGAGAACACCTGTTCGGGGATCTCGGCCAGACGCTCGGGGCGGATGATCTGCACGCCGCCATAGACCAGGTCGCCCTTGCGGATCAGCCGGCCCGCCGGGCCGAGGCTGAAATCGCCGCCGCCCTGCCGGCCATGGGTCCGCTCCAGCGGCACCAGCATCAGCAGCGCGTCCATATCGTCGCGCCAGCCTTCCAGCAGGGCGCGGACCGGGTTCGGGCCGGTCCAGACCACATCCGGGTTCATCGTGATCACAGGGCCGGGGCCAAGCAGCGGCAGCGCCTTGCGCAGGCCGCCGCCGGTTTCCAGCAGCAGGTCGGTTTCATCGGAAATGGCAATGCCCTGCCCGGCGAGGTGATCGCGGATCTGGCCGCCCAGATGGTGGATGTTCAGCACCACCGGCCCGGCGCCCGCCTGCCGGCCCAGGGCCAGCGCCCGGTCCAGCAGCGTCCGGCCTCCGACCGCGATCAGCGGTTTCGGCAGCGTATCGGTCAGCGGCGCCATGCGGGTGCCCTTGCCCGCGGCAAAGATCATCAGCGGCAGGCTCATCCGGCGATGCCCTCGATCACCTCGGGCGTGGGAGCGGGGA
This sequence comes from Paracoccus pantotrophus, assembly GCF_008824185.1. NCBI lineage: Bacteria > Pseudomonadati > Pseudomonadota > Alphaproteobacteria > Rhodobacterales > Paracoccaceae > Paracoccus > Paracoccus pantotrophus. The sequence continues at coordinate 2,216,705 of NZ_CP044426.1, read as the reverse complement.
CGCCTTCCAGCGCCTTGGCCAGCGGCGCCAGCGCCGGATGCGCCAGGTCGCGCCGGATCGCCGCCCAGACGCGCGGCATCATCGCCAGATAGCGCCGCTTGCCCTCGCGCTGCGCCAGCCGGGTAAAGATGCCCATGATGCGCAGGTTGCGCTGCGCGCCCAAGAGCGCGTAGGCGGCGCGAAACCGCGCCTCGTCCACCCCGGTCGCGGCGATGTAGCGGGCGATCTGCGCCTCTTCGATCTCGGGCGCGACGTCGCGGCGCGCGTCCTGCAACGCCGAGACCAGGTCATAGGCCGGATGCACCGCCACCGCGTCCTGGAAATCCAGAAGGCCCAGCGGCGCCTCGTCCCGCCAGACGACATTCTCGGCATGGAAATCGCGCAGGCCCAGAACCGGGGGCATGTCGGCGGCCAGTTCGGCATGCAGCCGCTCGATCACCGCGGCGACCTCGGCGCCCTTGCCGGGCGCACCGGCGGCAGCGGGATAGTATTCGGCGAAAAGCCCGACCTGATGCGCCAGTTCCGGCCCGTCGAGGCGCAAGACAAAATCCGGCGGCTCGTGGCCGTGCAGCCGCACCAAGAGGTCGGTCATGCGGTCATAGATGCGCGGCGCCAGTTCGGGCTGCTGTTCCAGCACGCGGGCCACCAGGTCGTCGCCCAGATCCTCGATCAGCAGCAGGCCCTGGGCCTGGTCGGTGGCCAGGATCTCGGGCGCGTGCAGGTCCAGCGCCCGCAGCCATTGCGTCATGGCGACATAGGGCGCGGTCACGCCGGGCGAGGCATCCATCAGCACCGCGCTGCGCCCGTCATCCTCGACCAGCCGGAAATAGCGCCGCGACGAGGCGTCGCCGGCCAGCGGGACCAGCCGCGCCCCGGCCCAGCCGGCGCGGTGGATCAGCCGGGCGATGGCGGGCAGGCGGGTCATCAGGCCCCAATGCGGCTCGGACCCTGCCAGGGTGATGCGGCGCAGCTCGGGCGCATCGGCCAGCGGCTCCAGCCCCACGGTCAGCGCCCCCTCCAGCGGATTGCCATGCTCGGGCCATTCGACCAGCACGATCGCCTCGCGCATGGCCTCGTCGAGGCCAAGCTCGGCCAGTTCCTCGGGATGGGTCAGACGGTATAGGTCGGCGTGCCAGATCTCGGTCCCCAGGGGGTCGGCATAGGTCTGGACCAGGGTATAGGTGGGGCTGGGCACCTCTTCGGCCGCCTCGCCCTGGCGGGCGCGGATGAAGGCGCGGGCGAAATGGGTCTTGCCGGCGCCGACCGGCCCCTGAAGCGCCACCACGTCGCCAGGCTTCAGCACGGCCGCCATCACCCGCGCCAGGCAGGCGGTCAGGTCGGCATCGGCATCGTCAAGCGTCGCAAGCAGGGTCATGGCGTGAACCTAGACGCTGGAGGCTCAAAGACCAAGCACATCCGCCATGTCATATTCGCCCGGCCCCTTGTCCTGGCCCCACAGCGCCGCCCGCAGAGCGCCGCGGGCGAAGATCGCCCGGTCGGTGGCGACATGGCGCAGCACCACCCGCTCGCCCGCCGTGGCAAAGATCACGTCATGCTCGCCCACGATATCGCCGCCGCGGATGGCGCTGAACCCGATCGAGCCGGGGGCGCGGGCGCCGGTGATGCCCTCGCGCGCCGGGGTGCGCAACTCGTCCAGGCTGTGGCCGCGCCCCGCGGCGGCGGCCTCGCCCAGCATCAGGGCGGTGCCCGAGGGCGCATCGACCTTGCGGTTGTGATGCGCCTCGACCACCTCGATGTCCCAGTCCTCGCCCAGGGCGGCGGCGACCTTGCGGGTCAGCCCGACCAGCAGGTTGACGCCCAGGCTCATGTTGCCGGCGCGGATGATCGGCGCGTGGCGGGCGGCGGCCTTCAGCTTGTCCAGATGGGCGGGCTCGAAGCCGGTGGTGCCGATCACATGCACGGCGCGGGCCTGCGCGGTCAGTTCCGCGAAGGCCACCGTCGCCGCCGGGGCGGTAAAGTCGATCACTGCCTGCGCCTTGGCGATGGCCTCGACCGGATCGTCGGTGACGGTGATTCCCAGCGCCGCGCCGCCCATCGCCTCGCCCAGGTCGCGGCCGACCCAGGGGTTGCCCTCGCGCTCGATGGCGCCGACAAGGCGGGCCTGATCCGACCCCAGAACGGTGCGCACCAGCATCTGCCCCATGCGGCCCGACGCGCCCGTGATGACGATTCCCGGTTTTTCCATGCTCGATCCCCCGTTTCCGGCATGTCTATCCCGTTGCGGCGCGGGCCGCGACCCCCTACATCTGCGCGCATGGCACAGAACCGCTTTCATTCCGGCACCGGCCCCTCGCAGCGCCAGCTTCGCGTGGGCGAGTTGATCCGCCGCACGCTTTCCGACGTCCTCCTGCGGGGGGATGTCCACGATCCCGACCTGAACCGGCATTCGATCACGGTCGGAGAGGTGCGGACCTCGCCCGACCTCAAGGTCGCGACCGCCTATGTGCTGCCCTTGGGCGGGCAGGGTGCAGAAGAGGCGCTGGCCGCGTTGCGCCGCAACGCGGGCGAGCTGCGCCACCTGGTCGCCAAGGCGATGACGCTGAAATACGCGCCGCAACTGCGCTTTGTCCTCGACGAGACCTTCGACCGCATGGACGACACCCGCCGCCTCTTGTCCGAGGACCGGGTGCGCCGCGACGTCGAATCGCATCCGGAAGACGATGAAGATTGACCTTAGGCGCCGGCTGGGGCTGGCCATCGGCGCATTGGTCGCCATGACCCTGCCCGCCATGGCCGGGATCTGCGAAAAGCGCGACTTCGACGGGCAGGGCTATGTGATCTGCACGCTGGATGCCGGGCAGGAGCCGGGGCTGCGGCTGTGGCTGAACGGCCCGGACGGCCGGGTCTTGGGCGATTTCACCGCCGTGCGCCGCATGCTGGCCGAGGGCGAGGTCCTGGGCTTTGCCATGAATGCCGGCATGTATCACCCGGATTTCACCCCGGTCGGGCTTTACGTCAGCGACGGCGTCAGCCAGCACGAGCTGGTGACGGCCGGCGGCGGCGGCAATTTCGGCATGCTGCCGAACGGCGTGTTCTGCACCGGCGGCGCCCGGCCCTATCAGGTGATCGAAAGCCGGGCCTTTGCCAGGGCCGCGCCGGAATGCCGGATCGCCACGCAATCGGGGCCGATGCTGGTGATCGACGGCGCGCTGCATCCGCGTTTCCTGGTGGACAGCGACAGCCGCTATATCAGGAACGGCGTCGGCGTCTCTCCGGACGGGCAGACGGCATGGTTCGCCATCTCGGACCGGGCGGTGACGTTCCACGAATTCGGCCGGCTGTTCCGCGACGGGCTGGGGGCGCGGGATGCGCTGTATTTCGACGGCTCGATTTCGCGGCTATACGCCCCAAGCCTGGGCCGCGCCGATTTCGGGCGGCGGCTGGGGCCGATCATCGGATATGTAGGACAGAACTAGAATGGCGCGAAAAAAGGGACGCGAGATCCACGGTTGGCTGATCGTGGACAAGCCGGCGGGCATCGGCTCGACCGATGTGGTCAGCAAGGTCCGCTGGGCGCTGGACGCGAAGAAGGCCGGCCATGCCGGGACGCTGGACCCGGACGCGACCGGCGTGCTGGCCGTGGCGCTGGGAGAGGCGACCAAGACCGTGCCGATCCTGGCCGAGGCGCTGAAAGCCTATGACTTCACGGTGAACTGGGGCGCCGAAACCACCACCGACGACGCTTCGGGCGCGGTGGTGAAGACCAGCGACGCGCGCCCGGACAAGGCGGCGATCCGCGCCGCGCTGCCGGAGTTCACCGGCGAGATCATGCAGGTTCCCCCCGCCGTCTCGGCCGTGCGCGTCGATGGCGCGCGGGCCTATGACCTCGCGCGCGAGGGCGAGGTGGTCGAGCTTGCCGCCCGGCCGCTCTGGGTGGACTCGCTGGAACTGCTGGGCAGGACGCAGGACAGCGCCGAGCTGCGCATGGTCTGCGGCAAGGGCGGCTATGTCCGCGCCATCGCCCGCGACCTGGGCCGCAAGCTGGGCTGCCTTGGCCATGTCGCGCAGCTGCGCCGCATCTGGTCGGGGCCGTTCGAGGCCGGGGACGGCTTTGCCTTCGACCGCATCGACCGCGCCAACCAGGCCGAGATCGAGGCGGCGCTGCTGCCCCTGCAGGCGGCGCTGGCCGACCTGCCCGAGATGCAGGCGACCGAGATGGGCGCCACCCGCATCCTGAACGGCAATCCCGGCCAGGTGCTGGGCCATGCCGAATTCGGCGAGGAGGTCTGGGTCAGCCGCAACGGCCGGGCGCTGTGCATCGGCCGCTACATGGGCGGAGAGGTGCAGCCCTCGCGGGTGTTCAACCTGGGCTAAACCTCCTCGCCGCCGGGCGCCATGATCCGGGCGACGGTTGCGCCGGGCAGGGCCTCGGCGGCATAGGTGAAGGTGCCGGCGGATCGGACCTCCTCGGCGGCGCGCATCAGCGCGCCGAGCGCCGCCCGCGCGAAAGAGCCGCCGACGCTGATCCGCCGCACCCCGGCCTGCACCAGCTCGGCCACCGACCAGGTCGGACCCGACAGCCCCATGACCACGTTGACGGGCTTGTCCAGCGCGGCGCAGACCGTGCGGATCGCCTGCAGGTCCGGCAGGCCCGGCGCATAAAGCACATCCGCCCCGGCTTCGGAAAAGGCTTGCAGCCGCCGGATCGTGTCATCCAGATCCGGCCGGCCCCAAAGGAAGTTCTCGGCCCGCGCGGTCAGCAGGAAGGGCAGGCCCTGCGCCGCCCCTGCCGCGGCCCGGATGCGCTCGACCGCCAGGGACAGGTCGTGGATCGGATCGGCGGCATCCCCCGTCGCATCCTCAATCGAGCCGCCGACCAGCCCCACCCGACAGGCCAGCCGGATGGTTTCGGCGCAGCTTTCCGGCGCTGCGCCGAAACCATCCTGCAGATCGGCCGAGACCGGCAGCTCGGTCGCGCCGACGATCTCGGCGGCATTGTCCAGGATCTCCTCGCGCCCGAGCCCGGCGATGGAATCCGGCTTGCCCTTGGAAAAGGCATAGCCGGCGCTGGTGGTCGCCAGCGCCTGGAACCCCAGGCTGGCCAGCAGCCGGGCCGAGCCCGCATCCCAGGGATTGGGCATGACGAAGGCGCCCTCCGCCTCGTGCAGCGCCTTCAGCGCCTCGAACTTCGCCTGTTGGTCCGGCATCGCGCCTCTCCTGCAAGGAACTCCCGCGCGACTCTAGCAGGCCGGAACAAATTGTGAACGATTTTCTCGGCCCCAGGCTTCGGCCCTCAGCCGAACTGATAGGTCGCCGGCACGAAGCGATACGACCCTTCGCCGTTCGGGGCGATGAAGCCGAGCGCCGGGAAGGGCATGTGATAGCCGATGAAGGGGATCTTCTCTTCGGCCAGCCGGGCCAGCACCGCCTGCCGGGTCGCCGCGCCCTGCTCCTTGTCCACGTCGAAGCGCACATGCCAGGCCGGGCGCTGCACCGAATAGACATAGTGGTTGAAGCTGTCGCCGGTGATCAGCAGCCGCTGCCCCTCGCTTTCCAGCAGATAGGTGGTGTGGCCGGGCGTGTGGCCATGCGCCTGCTCGGCCTGGATGCCGGGCAGGATTTCCTCGGTCCCCTCGATCTGCTGCGCCTGCTCCAGCAGCGGCACCACCTTGGCAGTATAGGCCTCGCTGGGATTGGCGGCCCAGTAATCGTTCTCGGGCCGGGGCAGGATCAGCTGGGCGTTGGGAAAGGCCGGGGTCTCGCCGTCCATCAGCCCGCCGATATGGTCGCCGTGCATATGGGTCAGCACGACATGGGTCACATCCTCGGGCGTCAGCCCGGCCTGCACCATCGAGGCGGCGTTGTTGGCCGGAACCATGCCGGTATCGAACAGCACCAGCGCATCGGGCGTGCGCACCAAGGTCAGGGTGAACGAACCGGCGCTGCGGTCGGCGGGGATGAAATTCTCGGCGCTGAGGCTTTCGAACTCGGCCGGGTCGGCATTGAGGCCGAAGGTCTCGATCGGATTGTCGCTCATGCCGCCGCCGCCCAGCAGCGTCGTCACCTCGAAACCGCCCAGCTGGATGGTATGGGCACGGCCCGGAAAGGCGGGCGCCTCGCCCGCGGGCTGGGCGGCGGTCTGCGCATGCGCCGGCAGCACCAGCGTCATGGGCAATGCGCCGCCGATGAGCATGGCTTGGCGGCGGCTGATATCGGTCCTGAACATCTCTCCCTCCTGCTTGGTTCTTTTGCAACCTTACGCGAGGAGGGCGGGTTCCGGCATGAAACCTGCGTGACCGCTCAGAACGGCGCCGGGGCGGTAAAGCCCTGCATGACCCCGGTTTCGGGATGCTTGAAGCGCAGGCTTTCGGCATGCAGCATCAGCCGGGGAAAATCCGCCGCCGCCCCGGTCGCATAAAGCGGATCGCCCAGGATCGGGTGGCCCAGCTCGGCCATATGCACGCGCAGCTGATGGCTGCGGCCGGTGACGGGCATCAGCCGCACCCGCGTCTCGGCATCGTTGGCCTTGACCACCCGCCAATCGGTCTGCGCCGGCCGGCCCTGTTCGTGATCGACCTTTTGCCGCGGCCGGTTCGGCCAGTCGACGATCAGCGGCAGGTCCACCGTGCCGGTCTTGGGCTCAAGCCGACCCCAGAGCCGCGCGACATAGGTCTTTTTCGTGCGCCGGTCCTCGAATTGCCGGGACAGGTGGCGCTGCGCATGCGGCGTCAGGGCAAAGACCATGACGCCCGAGGTATCCATGTCCAGCCGATGCACCAGCAGGATCGTCGGAAAGGCGCCCCGCAGCCGCTCGATCAGGCAATCGGCGCGGTCCTCGCCCCGGCCGGGGACCGAAAGCAGGCCGGCCGGCTTCTCGACCACCAGGATCTCGTGATCGGCATGGATCACCCGCGGCTGTTCGTCGGTGGGCTGGTAGAGAAAGCTCATTTCCAGACCAGCCGCAGCGCCAGGCCCGCGAACATCACCGCCGCGATGCGGTTCACGATGCCCAGCCGCTTGCCGATCACCTGGCCGGCCAGGCCGCCGACCACGCCATAGCCCATGGTGACCAGCGTGCCCGACAGGGTGAACATCAGCCCCAGCCCCAGGATCTGCTGCCAGACCGGGCCGTATTCCGGCTTGGTGAATTGCGGCAGGAAGGCCAGCAGAAACAGCACCGGCTTGGGATTGAGCAGGTTGGACAGCGCGCCGCGCCGGATGATGTTCCAGGGCCGGCTGGCGGCGCGGGCGCGGGGATCGACCTCGCCCGCGTTCCAGCTTTTCCAGGCCAGGAACAGCAGATAGGCGGCGCCGGCATATTTGATCGCGACCAGCGCGCCGGGATGGGCGGCGACCAGCGCGCCCAGGCCGACCGTCGCCATCGTCACATGGCAGATCACGCCCAGCCCGACGCCGAAGCCGGCCAGCGCACCCGCACGCGGCCCGTTCTGGATGCCGCAGGCGCTGGCGAAGAACACGTCCTGCCCCGGCGCCAGGTTCAGCACCAGGGCTCCGGCCATGAAGGCCAGAAGCTGTTGCAACGGAAAATTCGCCAGCGTGTCCCAGATCATCGCGCGCCCCCTTTTCCTGCCGCCTAGGCCGGGCGGCACGCGGCGTCAACTATTCGCGCGGATCCTGCGGCAGCCCGTCGGCAATATCGTAATAGTCGCCCTTGTCGGCGACGAAGATATGGCCCAGCAGGCGCAACCCGGTCGGGCTGTCGATGGCGCCGGCCGCCACGTCGATGATCTCGGACCCGTCGCGCTGCCAGAACAGCGAGCTGCCGCAGTCCGGGCAGAAGCCACGCCGGGCGATCTCCGAGGCGCGATACCATCTCGGCTGCCCCTGGATTTCCAGCGATTTCGGCAGGATCGCCGCCCAGTAATGCCCCGACCAGCGCCGGCACTGGCTGCAATGGCAGGCCTTCAGGTCGTTGCCGGCGTCATAGGTGCCGCGGAAGCGGATGGCGCCGCACAGGCAATGGCCGGTGAATTCAGTCGCGTCCGAATGTGTCATCCAGGATCTCCTGCAAGCGGTCTGCATCCTCTTGCGTGAAGGCGTCGGGCCGGTCGCTGTCGATGTCGAGCACGCCGATCAGCCGCCCGCCCTTGCCGATCACCGGGATCACCAGTTCCGAGCGGGTCGAGCTGGCACAGGCGATATGGCCCGGGAAAGCCTCGACATCCGGCACCAGCTGGGTCTGCCGCGTCCGCGCCGCCGCGCCGCAGACCCCGCGCGAGAAGGGAATCACCAGGCAGCCGTGGCCACCCTGGTAGGGGCCGATCTTCAGCAGTTCGGGCGCGGTGACGCGATAGAATCCGGTCCAGTCGAAACGCGCGTCCGAGTGGTGGATTTCGCAGGCCAGCGTCGCCATCAGCGCGACCTCGTCGGTCTCGCCATGGGTCAGGGCGCGGATGCGGGCGGCAAGGTCGTCGTAATCGGGCATGGCGCCAGACTAGCCGGGCGCGACGGGCCTGTCACGGGCCCATAGTGGTTGGGCATATGCACCAGCCGCCCCGGTATCGCCGGGCCGCCCAGCCCCGCCGGCATGGCGCCCTGGCAGGCCAGGATGATGCCGGCCATCACCGCAAAGACCGACCGGAACCACAGGACGCCCATGACAGGCCGCGCTTTTGCGCAAGGGCGCGTCCTGCCGCAACCGGCGGAACCGGATCGGGGAAGGTCTGCCTATGGCTGCAAGTCATCCAGGATCGCCGGCAGATCCCGGCGCAGCAGCGCCATGCCGCCCGGCTGCCAGCCCAGCGCCTGCAACCGCGCGCAGATCGGGCGGCGCAGCGCGGCGGCATCGGCGCGGGCGGGCAGGGGCGTCGTGCAGCCGGTCAGGCGGGAAACCTCGGCCAGCAACACGCGACGGTCCAGCACCAGGTCGCTGGCATTGTAGCTGCCGGCCATGGCCGCATCCTCCAGCACCAGCAACACGGCGCGGGCCAGGTCGGCGCCATGCAGCTCGGTCGCGACGCGCGGCGGCGGCGTGGTGCCGCGCAGGAAATCCCCGATCAGCCCGGCCCATTTCTGCGGCAGGCCCGGCCCATAGACCCCGGTCGGGCGCAGGCTGGCGGCCCGGAAATCCGGCGCGGCCATGGCGGCCAGCGCCGCCTCGGCCTCGGCCTTGACCTGGCCGTAAAGGCTGGTCGGGGCCGGGGAAAGCCCGTCGGGCAGCGCCATGCCCTGGGGATGGCCGTCATGGACAGCGCGCGAGGACAGGAAGACCACCCGCCCGACGCCCCGGTCCCGCGCCGCCCGGAACAGCAGCAGCGAGCCGTCCAGGTTGGCGCGGATGAAGCCCTGCGCATCCTCGCCCTCGCCGCCGCGATAGCGGCCGGGGACGTGCTGGAAGGCGGCGTGGACCAGCGCGTCGCAGCCGCCCAGGTCCGGGATATCGCCCAGGCGCCAGCCGGGCAGGGTGGCGACCTCATGTCCCGCCTGCACCGCGACGCGGTGGATCCAGCGCCCGACGAGCCCCGAGGCGCCGGTCAGCGCGATCCTCATGCCGCACCGGATGCGCTGCCGGGCGGGGGCGGCAGGTCGCGCGGATCGGGCACCGGCCCGTCGCCGGCATGGGCGCGCCACAGTTCGACCAGCGGGCGCAGGGCCTCGGCCTTGGCGTGATCCTGCCAGGGCTTTTCATATTGGTAATGCAGCACGCGGATGTCCTGCCAGCGCCACAGCTGGGGCAGGTTCAGCCAGACATATTGCAGCATGTTGTCAAAGACCGGCAGCCCGTGCCAGTTCGGGAAATGGCTTTCCAGAAAGGTCTGGTCGGTGCGGCGCCAGAACCGGCCGGGCTGGTCCAGCCGGGCCAGCATGACCTCGAATGTCGCCGCCGAGGGCCGGGCGGTAAAGACGCCCGAGTTCAGCCGGTGGAAATCGGCCAGGCTTTCATAGACGTTCGGTGCGGCGGAAAATTCCGGGTAGTCGAACAGCCGGTCGATATTCTGCAGCACGATGGCATCGGCGTCGATGAACACCACGCGGTCGTAATCCAGCTGCCACAGCCGCAGCTTGGCGAAATTGTCCAAGGGCGTGTGGAAGGGCGGCTTTTCGCCCTTGGTGAAGGGCGCGGCGCCGTGCAGCCGGTCGCGGGCGTGCAGGGCGTTGAACCCGTCCGATGTGGGCAGCAGGTCCACCCGCACCGGGCGCACGCCCAGCGCCCGCAGCCCCTCGACCGCGTCGGGGGGCAGGTCGGTGTAAAGCAGGACCAGGTCGGCAGTCGTGCCGGTCCGGCGCAGCGACCGGAACAGCGCCGCCGCCCCGGTCGCATAGTCGCGATTGGTCGCCAAGGTGACAAAGGCGCGGTCGGACCGCGCCTTGCCTGTCGGGTGGATGCCTTCCGCGGTCACGATACCGAACGCAGCCTCTTGCCTTCGGGATCATGCTCGATCCGCTGGGCGATGTCGCGGGTCCAGGCCGAAACGGCGGGCACGCGCGAGCGGTCGATGCGATGGGCATATCTGCGCGCCACGTCCACCACCTCGGACAGAAGCCCCTCGGCCAGGGTGATCGGCTTGAGGCCCAGGGCGAGGAACTGGTCGTTCCTGACCACCAGCTCGTTCTCGTCGGCCTCTTTCCGCGGATTGGGCAGATAGGCGACCTCGGCCCCGGTCATGCGCGCGACCAGCTCGGCCAGGTCGCGGACGCGATGCGTCTCGGTCATCTGGTTGAAGATGCGCACCCGCTCGCCCGATTGCGGCGCGTCTTGCAGCGCCAGCGCGATGCAGCGCACCGAATCCTGGATGTGGATGAAGGCGCGGGTCTGGCCGCCGGTGCCATGCACGGTCAGCGGATAGCCGATGGCGGCCTGGATCAGGAAACGGTTCAGCACCGTGCCATAGTCGCCGTCGTAGTCGAAGCGGTTGATGAGCTGCTCGTGCCGCCGGGTCTGGTCGGTATGGGTGCCCCAGACGATGCCCTGGTGCAGGTCGGTGATGCGCAGCCCGTCGTTCTGGGCATAGAACTGGAACAGGATCTGATCGAGGCTCTTGGTCATGTGATAGACCGAGCCGGGTCGGGTCGGATACAGGATCTGCTGCGCGCGCGGGCCGGCGGGCGTGTCGATGGACACGTCCAGATAGCCCTCGGGGATCGGGGCACCGATGGTGGAATAGCCATAGACCCCCATGGTGCCCAGATGCACCAGATGCGCGTCGATGCCGGTTTCCACCAGCGCCGCCAGCAGGTTATGCGTCGCGTTGATGTTGTTGTTGACCGTATAGACCTTGTGGCGGTCGGTCTTCATCGAATAGGGCGCGGCACGCTGCTCGGCGAAATGGATCACTGCGTCGGGGCGATGCTCGGCCAGCCAGGCCTTCAGCCGCTCGTATTCCGTGGCCAGGTTCAGCAGGTGGAAATGGATCCGCCGCCCGGTCTGCTGGTGCCAGATCCGGCAGCGTTCCTGGATCGAATCCATCGGCGTCAGCGACTGCACGCCCAGTTCGGTGTCGATCCAGCGCCGCGACAGGTTGTCCAGGATATGAATGTCATGGCCCAGGTTGGACAGGTGCAGGGCGGTCGGCCAGCCGACGAACCCGTCGCCGCCAAGAACTGCGATGCGCATGAGCTACTCCTTGATGTTGCCCCGCAGAAATGCGCGGTCAATGTGACAAAACGATGGCGTTTTGGCGATGGTTCCTGAACAGAAGGCGCGGTGCCCTGCGATTTCTTGCCGAAATCGTTGCATGACGGCACGGCGAACACTAAGGATTCCCTTTATGATCTCGCAGAAGACGAAATATGCCATCAAGGCGCTGATGGCCCTGGCAGACGAGGTCGCCGCCGGCGGCAATGCCCTGACGATCGAGGAGATCGCGCAGCGGTCCGGCGCGCCCAAGCGTTTTCTGGAGCATATCATGCTGGAGCTGCGCAACGCCGGCTATGTCGGCTCGCGCCGCGGCCGGGCGGGCGGCTATGTGCTGATCAAGCGGCCCAACGAGATTTCCATCGGCGAATTGCTGCGCCAGGTGGACGGGCCCATCGCGCCGCTGCCCTGCCTGTCGCGCCGCTCCTATCAACGCTGCGAGGATTGCACGGACGAGGCCACCTGCCGGCTGCGCCGCATGTTCGGCCAGGTGTTCTGGTCCTATCTGCTGCTGATCGAGTCGCTGACGCTGGAGGATCTGGTGGCCGAGGGCGGCCTGCCCGAGATGAGCGTGGTCTGAACCCGGCCCACGGGGGTTGCATTCTTGCCATGGCCCAGGTCGCGAAGGGCGATACGGCTTGACCCCAGGGCAGCCCGATAGCAGTTGTGACGCGACATTCGATCCATCCCGATGCCGGGGCGATGCCCCTGAGAAAGCACCGCAGGTCTGCCATGGTTGACAGTACGCCCGCCCCCAAGCACGCGCCCCTTGCCGCGGTCATCGGCTGGCCCATTGCCCATTCCCGCTCGCCCCGGCTGCACGGGCACTGGCTGAAACGCTATGGCATCGCCGGGCATTACGTGCCGCTGCCGGTGATGCCCGAACATCTGGCCGAGGTGCTGCGCGCCATGCCACACATGGGTTTCGTCGGCGCCAATGTCACCATCCCGCACAAGGAAAGCGTGCTGGCCTTGGCCGATGTCGTCACCGACCGCGCCGCGCTGATCGGGGCGGCGAACACGCTGATCTTCCGCGCCGACGGCAAGATCCATGCCGACAATACCGACGGCTACGGCTTCATCGCCAATATCCGCCAGCACGCGCCGGACTGGATCCCCGGCCTGGGCCCCGCCGCAGTGATCGGCGCGGGCGGCGCGGCGCGGGCCGTGGTCGCCTCGCTCTTGGAAAGCGGGGTGCCCGAGCTGCGTATCGCCAACCGCACCCGCATCCGGGCCGAACAGATCCGGTCCGAGTTCGGCGCCAAGGTCGTGGTCTATGACTGGGCGCAGGCCGGCAACATGCTGGAAGGCGCGATGACCGTGGTCAACGCCACCTCGATGGGCATGCAGGGCAAGCCGCCGCTGCGGGTGCCGCTGGACGCGCTGGCGCCGGGCACGCTGGTCACGGACCTGGTCTATACGCCGCTGATGACCCCCTTCCTGACCGAGGCCCAGGCGCGCGGCTGCGAAATCGTGGACGGGCTGGGCATGCTCTTGCACCAGGCCACGCCCGGCTTCGAGCGCTGGTTCGGCCAGCGCCCCGAGGTCGATGACGAATTGCGCCGGATCGTGCTGGCATGACCTACCGGCTGGGCCTGACCGGCGGCATCGGCATGGGGAAATCCACCGCCGCGCAGATGTTCCGCGACCTGGGCCATCCGGTCTGGGACGCGGATGCGGCCGTGCATCGGCTTTACGCGCCCGGCGGCGCGGCCGTCGCGCCGGTGGCCGCCGCCTTTCCCGGCGTGCTGCGGGATGGCGGCATCGACCGCGCCGCGCTGCGCGAGGCGCTGGCCACCGACCCCTCGGGCTTTGCCCGGCTGGAGGCCATCGTGCATCCGCTGGTGGCCGAGGACCGCGCCGGCTTCATCGCCGCGCACCAGGACGCGCCCATCGTGGTGCTGGACATCCCGCTGCTGTTCGAGGGCGGGTCCGAGCGCCAGATGGACGGGGTGGCGGTGGTCTCGGCCCCGCCCGAGGTGCAGCGGGCGCGGGTGCTGGCCCGCCCCGGCATGACCGAGGCGGATTTCCAGATGATCCTGTCGCGGCAGATGCCGGATGCGGAAAAGCGCAGGCGGGCGGATTTCCTGATCCCCTCGGACACGCTGGACGGCGCGCGCGCGGCCATCGTGGACATCTGCGCCCGGATCATGGCAGAACGGCCCCATGCGTGAGATCGTTCTCGATACCGAAACCACGGGCTTCGACCCCGATACCGGCGACCGCATCGTCGAGATCGGCGCGGTCGAGCTGATGAACCACCTGCCCACCGGACGCACCTTCCACGTCTATATCAACCCCGAGCGCCCGATGCCGCAGGAGGCCTTCGAGGTGCACGGACTGGGCGACGATTTCCTGCGCGACAAGCCGAAATTCGCCGAGATCGCGGCGGATTTCGTTGCCTTCATCGGCGAGGACACCCGGCTGGTGATCCACAATGCCGGCTTCGACATGAAATTCCTGAACGCCGAGCTGCGGCTTTGCGGCTATCCGGTCATGCCCTTCAGCCGGGCGGTCGATACGCTGGAACTGGCGCGCAGCCAGTTTCCCGGCGCGCAGAACTCGCTTGATGCGCTGTGCCGGCGCTTCCGCATCGACAATTCGGACCGCACGCTGCATGGCGCACTGCTGGACAGCGAGCTTTTGGCCGAGGTCTATCTGGCGCTGCGCGGCGGCCGTCAGCCGGGGCTGGTGCTGGAGACCGGGCCTCTGCACGGCGGCTCGGGCGCCGGGGCGCGGATGGAGGGTGGCGCCGCCCCACGGGGGCAAAGGCCGCGCCCGCTTGCCCCCCGCATCACCGAGGCCGAGGCCGAGGCCCATGCCGCCTTCGTCGCGAAACTGGGCGAAAAGGCGGTCTGGCTGCGCTATGGGGACGGGAAGCACTAGAAGGGCCGGAACCTTGCCCGCGGGGAAGCGGGTTTCCTCCGCAGGGCCGGCAACCGAAACGGAAAAAAGGACGGGAACCTTGATCAGGGATTGGTGGCAGTTCGTCCTGGCGATCTTTGAGCGGATGGACAAGATCCACATGAGCCTGATCGCCGCCGGCGTGGCCTTCTATGCCATGTTCGCGGTGTTTCCCGGAATGGCGGCGCTGTTTGCGCTGTGGGGGCTGTGGAACGACCCCGAGGTGATCGAGCAATACATCCACACCACCGACGGCTTCATCCCGCAAAGCGCCGCCGACATCATCTATGGCCAGATCAGCGCGCTGGTGGCGGCCGGGCGCACGCAGCTGGGCTGGACCACGGCGATTTCCTTCATCATCGCCACCGTCTCGGCGCGGGCCGGGGTGGACGGGCTGATCCGCGGCCTGAACGCGGCCTATGGCGTGCGCTCGCATTCCACGGTGATGGGCTTCCTGCTGGCCTATGTGCTGACGCTGGTCATCGTGCTGGTGATCGCCCTGGGGCTGGCCACGATCATCGTGGTACCCATCGCCTTCAACTTCCTGCCCGACGTGCCCTTGCGCAACTGGCTGATCGGCGCGCTGCCCTGGATGGCGATCTTTTTCATCGTGCTGGTGGTGATCGGCATCCTGTATCGCTATGGGCCGAACGTGAAGACGCCGCGCACGGCGATCTTCACCTGGGGCTCGGTCTTCGCGGCACTGGCCTGGGCGGCGGCCTCCTATGGGTTCTCGGCCTATCTGGCCAGCTTCAACAGCTACAACCGCATCTATGGCTCGATCGGCGCGGTGATCGCGCTGCTGATGTGGTTCTACCTGGGCGGGTTTACGGTGATGCTGGGGGCGCTGATCAACGTGGAACTGTCCCGCCGTCGCCGCTTCATCGCCGCCAAGAAGCTGCGGCAGGCGGCGCGGAAGGACGCGGGCAAGGCATCGTGAACGGCTTGCCCGCTCGAACTTGAAGGAGACGCAGCATGGAGCGATTCACCGGTGGTTGCCTGTGCGGCAAGGTTCGAATCGTTGCATCCGGGCGCCCCTGGCGGGTCGGCCTGTGCCATTGTCTCGACTGCCGCAAGCATCACGGGGCGCTGTTTCACGCCTCGGCAGTGTTTCCCCGCGACGCGGTGACGATCGAGGGCGAAACCCGCGATTACGCCGGGCGGCTCTTCTGCCCCCGCTGCGGCTCGTCCGTCCTTGCGCGCAGCGCGGATGAGATCGAGGTGAATCTGGGCTCGCTCGATGCCCCGAATCAGCTGGCGCCGACCTATGAGCTATGGACCATCCGCCGCGAATCCTGGTTGCCGCCGTTTCCGCTTGCAAGGCGATACGAGCGGGACCGGGTCGCCACGGGCCGCTTCGAGGAATAAGGGGGCAGCGGCAGGTTTCGCCCATCATCCGCAGCGCAAGCCCCGCCAGAACCGTTCCCATCAGCCAGCGCCGGACGACCATCCAAAGCGGCGCCCGGTCAGGAAGACCGCGATGCTGCCCTGGCCGGGCAGGAATCGCCACAGACCCCTTGCCTAGCTAGTGCCGCGACCCCGGCCGGGCGGCCGAGGTCAGCACCACCTGCGGCATCTCGGCGCCATCGCGCTTGTGCAGGTTCTCGACCCGGAAGCGCAGCCGCAGCAGGAACCGGCCGTCGCCCGTCTCCTGCTCGGCCTCGCCTTCCAGCTGGGTGGCGAAGGCCTCGATCAGCTGGCTGCCAAGGCCGGTGCCCTCGGCCAGGCTGCTGGCGCCGATCGAGTTCTCGACCTCCAGCACCGCATGGCCCGGCCCGTCCGCCCGCAGCGAGACCCGCACCCAGGGCTCGGCCTCGGGGTTGGAAACGCCGGAATATTTCAGCGCATTGGTGAAGGCCTCGGTCGCCAGCAGGCTCAGCGGTACCGCCTGGTCGGGCATCAGCACCAGCGGCTCCAGCCGGGTGTCGATGCGCAGCCCGGTGCCGGGGCCGACCGAGGCATTGGTCATCTGGTTGATGATGTCGCGGATCAGCCGATCGGCCTGGACCGAATCCAGATGCTCGGCCTGGTAGAGGTTGCGATAGATCGTCGCCAGCGACGCCACCCGGTCCTGGACCGAGCGCAGCACGCGGCGCGCATCGTCATGCTCGATCACCCGGATCTGCATGTTGATGATCGAGGCGATCAATTGCAGGTTGTTCTTGACCCGGTGATGCACCTCTTTCAACAGCACGGTCTTTTCGTTGACCGCGGCCTCCATCGCCTCTTCGTCGCGGATCAGGATGCGGGCCATGTTGTGGAAGGTCTGGCTCATGTCCTCAATCTCGGCCGGCGCGTCGGCCAGCACCGGCGGGGGCGCGGAACGGTCGCCGATGGCAAAGCGACGCATCTGGCTGCGCAATTCGCGGATATGGCGCAGCACCAGGCGATAGACGGCGAAATAGGCCACGGCCAGCGAGGCGGCCCACAGGATCAGCGGCAGGATCAGCGCCGTGCGCCGGGTGATGTCGATGCCGGTGATGCCGGATTCGGCGCGGTTCCACGACCCCAGCGCATAGACCAGGCCCGGCACCACCGGCACGACGCTGAACACCCGCCGCTCGCCCGAGTTGGAAATGTCGCGGAAGGTGGTCTCGCTGCGCGACAGGAGCGAGGGCAGCGACTTGCCGCGCGGCAGCACCTCGGTGATGTCGCCGGCGCCCTCGCGGTCCGAGGAGATCACCTCGCCCTGGTTGTTGAAGGTCAGGATGCGCGCGCCCTCGGTCCCCAGGCCCGAGACATGGGTCGAGCGCAGCAGGTCATGCGACATCGAGACGGCGATGAAGCCCAGCAACTCGACCCCGCGGTAAAGCGGCTGGATCACCACCACCACCGACTTGCCGGTGACCGGCCCGTCCTCGCTGGTCGTGACCAGCGTGCCGGGGCTTTCGCTGAACTGGCGAAAGGCGGATTCGCCGGAAAGGTCGTGCACGCCGCGCACCGAGGAGCATTCCGTCACCCCGTCCAGCCGGGTGAAGCCGGCATAGACGAAGTTCACCGTGCGCTGCACCAGCCCGCGCATGATGTCGGAACAGGCCTGCGGCCGGTCCATGGTCTCCAGCACCGCCGGGCCCAGCGCATCGGCGGTGCCGAGCGCACTTTGCAACAGCGCCCTTTCCCCGGCAGCGGCGGTGGCGGTGCGGCCCAGCAGCGCGATTTCCGAGGATCGCTGGTATTCGCGCGACAGGTGCAGCGTCTGGATGACCGAGATCAGCCCGATGGGCAGGATCGCCACCGACAACAGGCCACCCAGCCGAAAGCCGAGGCCCTTGGTGAATTCCAGCCTGTCCAGGATGCGCCGCAGCACGACGCCATCTCAGCGCAGGATCGGGGTGTTCTGCGCCATCACCGCCAGCGTGGCACGGTCGGTCATCTCCAGTTCCTCGCCCTCTTCCAGGTGCAGAAGCTCGGCCAGCTTGCGCCGGCCGCGATTGGCACGCGACTTGACGGTGCCCACGGCAACACCGGTCATCGCCGCCGCTTCCTCATAGGAAAAGCCCGAAGCGCCGACAAGGATCAGCGCCTCGCGCTGCTCGTCGGGCAATTGCTCGAAGGCGGTGCGGAAATCGTTCAGCGCCAGCCGGCCGTCATGTTCCGGCCGCGCGGCCTGGCGGGCGGCGTGGAGACCGTCGGTATCGCTGATCTCGCGCCGGGTCTTGCGGCGGGCGGAATAGAAGGTGTTGCGCAGGATGGTGAACAGCCAGGCGCGCAGGTTGGTGCCGGGCTGGAACTTGTCGATATGGGTCCAGGCCTTGACGATGGTGTCCTGCACCAGATCGTCGGCCGAGGCCCCCTCGCGCGTGAGCGACAAAGCGAAGGCGCGCAGCGCCGGCAGGTGATCGACCAGTTCGTCCCGCGGATCGCCGTGGTCCTGGGGGCGGGCCGTCCGCGCCGGTTTCCGATCGGTCATCCGGTTCACTCCTGCTCGCGCAATTTGTCGAGCAACTGCAGGAACCTGTCGGGGATCTGCTGGGTCGCATCCTGCTCATAGACGCGGCGCAGATTCTCGTCGATCTGCTTTTCTATGGCTGCTCGCCTGCGTTCCTCACGCCTGGTATTCATTTTTTAGTTATTCCCGGTAATCTTGTGCGCACCTTGCCCAACCGTTACCTATCCGATCAGGTTCCGACACACGACGCATTTTTCGAGGTAGCCATGACCGCAGCGGATCTTGCCCAGTCCATCAGCCGGGAACTGCCCTATCTGCGTCGCTATGCGCGCGCGCTGACCGGCAGCCAGACCGCCGGCGACAATTACGCCGCCGCCACGCTGGAGGCGATCCTGACCGATCGCAGCCTGATGGATGGCGAGGACACCCGCCTCGGGCTGTTCCGCACCTTCCACGCCATCTGGCAAAGCTCGGGCCAGCCGGTCGAGCTGGGGGCGCAGAGCCCGCGCGAGGCCCGTGCCCAGGCGCATATGCGCGGCCTGACGCCCAATTCGCGCGAGGCGCTGCTTTTGCGCACCATCGAGGAATTGCGCTACGACCAGATCGCGCAGGTCATGCAATGCCCGCAGGCCGAGGCCGAGGAGCTGGTGCAGATCGCGCTGAACGAGATGGGGCAGGCGCTGACCGGCAAGGTCATGGTGATCGAGGACGAGACCATCATCGCCATGGACCTGAAGGGCATCGTGCAGGCCATGGGCCACGAGGTCACCGGCATCGCCCGCACCCATGCCGCCGCCGTCGACCTGGCGCATCAAAGCCGTCCGGACCTGATCCTGGCCGACATCCAGCTGGCCGACGGCTCGTCCGGGATCGAGGCGGTGAACGAGCTTCTTGCCAGCATGGGCGACATCCCGGTGATCTTCATCACCGCCTTCCCCGAGCGGCTGCTGACCGGCGACCGGCCGGAACCGGCCTTCCTGATTTCCAAGCCCTATTCCGAGGAGCAGGTGCGCTCGGCGGTCAGCCAGGCGATGTTCTTTGCCTCGACCGAGGGGCTGGCGGTGTCCTGACGCACCGCCGCCGCGCCGGGTGGCGCGCTGGAAAGGAGTGTTTGGGAAACGGTGAAAGGCGCGGACCCTGGCGCCCCGCCGCGCCGTTGCATGGGTATTTGGGGAACGAAGAAGCCGGGGGTCAGGCGCAGAGGGCGGCGCGGGCCTCGGCATGTTCGCGGGCCAGGCGGTCGATCAGCCGGGCGGCGGGGAGGATTTCACGCACCGCGCCGATGCCCTGGCCCGAGCCCCAGACCTGGCTCCAGGCCTTGGGCCGCGACGAGGCCTCGGCGAAGTTCATGTCCGACACATCGCCACGCTCCAGCCTGGCCGGGTCGAGCCCGGCGGCGCGGATCGAGGGCGCGAGGTAATTCCCCGACACCCCGGTAAAGAGCGAGGAGGTGACGACGTCCTCGGCCCCGCAATCCACGATCATGCGCTTGTATTCGGGCTGGGCATTGGCTTCCTCGGTGGCGATGAAGGGGCTGCCGACATAGGCCAGGTCCGCACCCATGGCCTGCGCCGCCAGCACCGCGCGGCCGGTGGCGATGGCGCCCGACAGCAGCAGCGGGCCGTCGAACCATTCGCGGATCTCCTGCACCAGCGCAAAGGGCGATTGCGGCCCGGCATGGCCGCCGGCACCCGCCGCCACGGCGATGAGCCCGTCGGCGCCCTTTTCGATGGCCTTGCGGGCGAAGCGGTTGTTGATGACGTCATGCAGCGCGATGCCGCCGCAATCATGCGCGGCCGCGTTCACCTCGGGGCGGGCGCCCAGGCTGGTGATCCAGATCGGCACGCGATGCTTGTGGCAGATCTCGATATCGCGCTGGAGGCGTGCATTCGAGCGATGCACGATCTGGTTCACCGCGAAGGGCGCCGCGGGATGGTCGGGATTGGCCTGGTTGTGGCGGTCCAGTTCCTCTTGGATCCGGGTCAGCCAGGCGTCGAGCAGCGGGGCCTCGCCGTCCTTTTCGCGGGCGTTGAGCGCCGGGAAGCTGCCGACGATCCCGGCCTTGCATTGCGCGATCACCAGTTCGGGCCCCGAGACGATGAACATGGGCGAGGCGACGACGGGGATGCGCAGATGCGACAGGATCGGGGGCAGCATGGGGTTCCTCGGGCTCGGGTGACGCGGGCAGATTGCCCGCGCCGCACCATGCTGCCAACCCTGCCGTGGCGTCGCGAGGGCGTCTCAGTAGGGCAGCGGGTGGCTGCAGTGCAGCTGGTCGATGCGCTTGAGCGCCTCGTCGGACAGCCGCAGGTCCAGCCCGGGCAGCAGGTGGTCGAGCTGCGCAAGATCGGTGGCGCCGATGATCGGGATCGCATGGAACGGCCGCTGGCGGGTGAAGGCGATGGCCATGTGGATCGGGTCCAGCCCCAGCTCGGCCGCGAGCCCATGCCAGGCGGCGACCGCGGCATCGGCGCGGGCGGTGCGCCGCCCGCCCAGGTTGCCCGGCCCGCCGCTGGCCCGGTCGGCTGCCGCGCGGCTGCCGGCGGGCTCGGCCCCGTTGCGGTATTTCCCGGTCAGCAGCCCCGCCGCCAGCGGCGAATAGGCCAAGAGCGTCACCCCTTCGTTCACCGCCAGTTCCGCCAGGTCGGTGTCGAAGGCGCGGTAGAGCAGGGAATATTCGTTCTGGATGCTGGCCATGCGCGGCGCGCCCATGCGTTCGGCCGTGTCGATCCAGCGCGCCGTGCCCCAGGCCGATTCGTTCGACAGGCCGATGGCGCGGACCTTGCCGGCGCGCACCGCCTCATCCAGGGCGCCCAGCACGTCCTGCATATGCGCGAGCGTCGCCGCACGGTCCTGTTTCGAAGGGTCGTAGCGCCAGTTCTGGCGGAAGGCATAGCTGCCGCGCACCGGCCAATGCAGCTGGTAGAGGTCGATATAGTCGGTTTTCAGCCGCCGGAGCGAAGCGTCGATGGTGCGGCGCAGGATGGCGCCGTCGAAGCCCTCGGCCCGCACCTTGTCGCCGGGGCCGGCGGCCTTGGTGGCGATCTGCACCCGGTCGCGGGTGCCGCGCGCGGACAGCCAGTCGCCGACGATTTCCTCGGTCCGGCCCACGGTCTCGCGCCGCACCGGGTTCACCGGGTAAAGCTCGGCCGTGTCGATGAAGGTGATGCCGGCGGCCAAGGCGCGGTCCATCTGCGCATGGGCATCGGCCGCGCCGGTCTGGTTGCCGAAGGTCATGGTGCCCAGGCAGACCGCGCTGACCCGAACCCCGCTGCTGCCAAGCGTCGTGCTGTCCATTACCGTCCTTTCGTCGCATCTGGCGGAAGAGAGTGGGAGTCGAACCCACCCGAGACAGGCTCACTGCCCCAACCGGATTTGAAGTCCGGCCGCCCCACCGGGGACGCTTCTCTTCCCTGTTCCCGCTCGTCCGGCCTGTCCGGCGTGAACAGGTCGATCCGGTGCGGGTTGATGCGACGAAGATCGCTCCGACGCAAGGTCAGACCGAGCCGGTCGAAGAAGTCAAGGATCTGGATCGCCACCTTGCGGCCGTTCTGCACCCGGTCGCGGAAATCCGGGGCGGTGAACCAGCCGTCTGGGCTGGCGGCGCCAAGGTCGCGGATGATGCCGACCATCTCGATGGTGGTGGCGCGGGCAAAGAAATGGTCATGCGCGATCTGGTCGATGCGGCCCTGGCGGGCAGCCATACGCAGGATGCGGCGGACCTCGGGTTCCTCGGCGTCGAAGGCATGGGCGAAGTCGCGCACGCGGGGCGGACGAAAGCGTTCCTCGCCCGAAAGCCGGGGCAGGATGCGCTCCAGCAGCGCCTCGTCCTCGGGCGCAAGCCGGGGCAGGTGGCCGGGCAGGCGGATGAAGGCGCCGTCCAGCGCGATGCGCCCTGCCGCCGCCTCGGTGCGCAGGAAGGTGGCGAAATCGGGCTTGGGCAGGCGCGGGTCCAGCATCAGCCGCAGCTTTTCCCGGCCCAGCCCCTGAAGATCGGCATTCTCGGCGTGAAAGGCGGCGAGTTCCGCCTGCATCTGCTGGCGCAGCGCCTGAAGCCGGGCGGGGCTGAGCGCCTGCCGCGTGCCGGGGACGATGGCGATGTCCGAAGCCGCGATGGCGCGGTCAAGCTGGGCCGGGGCCAGCGCGCGGTCGCGGGCAAAGGCACCGAGATCGACCAGCGCCAGCCCGGCCAGCGCCGACAGCGCCTCGGTCGGGTCGGGCAGGGCCATGGCGCGCAGCACGGCCAGCCGCTCGGGCCGGCTGCGGTGGCGGGCGGGGGCGCGCAGGTCGATCAGCCGGCCTCCGCCGATGGTGCGCCGGGCCGAGACGTCGCGCAGGATGAAGTGCTCGCCCAGGGTCGCGGCCAGGGGGCGGTCGAGGACGAGCTGCGCCAGCCCTTCCTCGCCCGGAGCCAGCGGCCCTTGCAGCGGCACGATGCGGGCGCCGGTTTCCGCCGCGCCCAGATGCAGGCGGGCGGGAAACCAGGTGGCCAGCGGCTTGGGCTCGGTCCCCAGCACGCGCAGCATCACGTCGATGCGCCGGGTCGGTGCGTGCAGCACGGGGTCCAGCGCCACGTCGCCGCGATGGATCGCCTCGCGCGTCACCCCCTCGCCGGCTAGGTTCAGGGCGCAACGCTGGCCGGCAAGGCCGGTTTCGGCCTTGCGGTTCTGGGCGTGAATGCCCCGCACGCGGGCCGGCAGCCCCGAGGGGCTGAGAAGGATCTGGTCGCCCGGCGCGACCCGGCCCGACAGCACCGTGCCGGTGACGACGGTGCCCGTTCCGGCCAGGGTGAAGCTGCGGTCGATGGCCATGCGAAAGCGCGCCTCGGCGGCGCGGGCGGCGGTCTGCGCCTCGGCCTGCACCAGCGCGGCGCGCAGGGCGTCGATGCCCGCCCCGGTCAGGGACGAGACAGGAAAGACCGGCGCCCCGGCCAGCCCGGTCGGGGCCAGCAGGTCCGCGATCTGGGCAGTCAGGGCGGCGATGCGGTCGGGGGGCGCAAGGTCGGATTTGGTCAGCGCGACCATGCCGTCGGCGATGCCCAGCAGGTCGAGGATCGCCAGATGCTCGCGCGTCTGCGGCATGATGCCGTCATCGGCGGCGACGACCAGCAGCGCCAGGTCGATGCCGCCGGCCCCGGCCAGCATGGTGTGGACGAATTTCTCGTGCCCCGGTACATCGACAAAGCCGGTGACGGCACCGCCGCCCAGGTCGGCATAGGCGAAGCCCAACTCGATGGTGATGCCGCGGGCCTGTTCCTCGGCCAGCCGGTCAGTCTCGATGCCGGTCAGCGCCCGGACCAGCGCGGTCTTGCCATGGTCGATATGCCCCGCCGTGCCGACAATCATCGCCCGCGCCGAGCCGCCGTCAATAGCCGGCCAGGAAGGGGTTGAAGCCGCCCCGCTTCCATTCGGTGTCCCGCATCATCAGGTCCAGGCCGAGGCTCGCCACATCGTCGGCGATGGGCTCAAGCGAGGGATTGCGGTTCTGATACAGGATCTTGACCCAGCGGTCGCATTCGCGGCAGACCTCGGCCTTGACCGTGGCCTCGCCAGTCTCGACCGAGCGATAGGAAATGCCCTTGGTCGAGCCGCAGCAGAGGCATTTCACCCGCACCTCGTTCCACAGCGTCTGGCAGGTGGCGCAGGAACAATAGCGCGCGCCCTCGGCGCCGATGCTTTCGGTCACGATGCTGGTCGCCGGGCGGCCGCCGCAGGCCGGGCAGATGCCGGTGCGGATCGGCACCAGTTGCGCCGCGTCCAGTATCGCCGCCCGCATCGCGGCATGGACCTGCAAGGCGGCGGCGGCGAACAGATGCGGGGCCACGCTGGCCTCGGGGATGGTGTCGGCCAGCACATTGCCCATGACCCAGTCCAGATCCGCAGGCTCGGCCGCCTGCAAGGCCGCCAGCGCCAGCCGCGCCGGCTCGGGCATGTCCAGCGCCGCCAGCCGCCCGAGCAGCAGCGGCAGCGCCTGTGCCAGCCCGTCGCGCATGGCGTTGCGATCAAGCGGCGGCATGCGGCTGGCGCGGGCCAGGTCGATCCGCTCGGGCGACAGCGGCTCGGGCTGGGGCAGTTCGCGGGCCAGATCGGCCTGCGCCCGGCAGATCCCGGCCAGGAAGCGCAGGTAGGGCGCAAGGTTCGGGCTGTGCCCGGCCAGGAAATCGAACCGCTCGGCGCGGGTCGAGAACAGCGCCGCGGGTTCGGGCAGGCGCGCCAGGGGAACCTTGGCGACGCCGCCGATCATCGAGGGATCAGGCTTCAGGGCGGTGGACATGGCTTCCTTTCGGGTCGCTTGCGCCTACTCTGCCGGGCCGCCGCCCTCGCGTCCAGCCAGTTCGCGCAACCATTTGCGATGGTGCCGCCAGGCCCAGCCGCCGGTCACGGTGCCGCGGGTCATGGCGCGGATGGTGCCGCGGGTCCAGATCGCCGCATAGACATGCAGGATGAAGGTCAGGATGATCGCCACCGCCGCCACCGCATGGATCAGCACTGCCCAGCGCCGCACCGGGATCGAGACCAGATGCGGGAAATATTCCTGCCAGATCATCACCCCCGATACGATCAGCACCACGATCAGCACCGACATGGCCCAGAAGACGAATTTCTGCCCGGCATTGTATTTGCCCAGCTCGGGCAGCTTTTCCTCTTCGCCGCGGACGACCTCGCCGATATGGCTGACCCAGGTGCGGTCCTCGGGCCGGGGCAGGTTCAGCCGCCACATCTGCAAAAACAGCAAAAGGAAGCTGAAGAACAGCAGGATGCCCACGAAAGGATGCAGCCAGCGCGTCATCTGCCCGCCGCCGAACAGCCCGGTCAGGAAGTAGAGCGAGGGGTGAAACAGCGCCAGCCCCGAAAGCAGCAGCACGATCAGGCTGGCCGCCGTCACCCAGTGGTTCAGCCGCGTGATGCCGCGATAGCGGCTGACCGTAACCGGACGGCGGCTTTCGATATGGTCGCCCGGGGCCGAGAACATGCGCTTGGCCATCACAGCACCTCTCTTTCCGGCGGGATCGGGGGCTCGCGCCCCGAGACCAGTTCCTCGGCATGGACCTCATCCTCGGCCGAGACCTTGTTGGCGCGCGTCATCAGCCCGTGCAGGACCGAGCCGACGGCCGCCGCGCCGATGGCGGCCAGGCCCAGCGTCTTGGTCACGCCCTTCCAGCCCTCGACCACGGGCGAGATGCGTGGCTGCTCTGGCAGGTCGGAATAAAGCGAGGGCTGGTCGGCATGGTGCAACACATAGAAGACATGCGTGCCGCCCACCCCTTGCGGGTCGTAGATGCCGGCATTGTCGTAGCCGCGCGACTTCAAGTCGTCGACGCGGGCCTCGGCATGGGCCAGCATGTCCTCCTTGGTGCCGAAGACGATGGCCTGGGTCGGGCAGGCCTTGGCGCAGGCCGGCCCCTGGCCCACCGCCACCCGGTCCGAACACAGCGTGCATTTGTAGCTGACATGGGTTTTCTGGCTGATGCGCGGGATGTCGAAGGGACAGCCGGTCACGCAATAGCCGCAGCCGATGCAATTCTCGTGGATGAAATCCACGATGCCGTTCGAATATTGCACGATGGCGCCGGGGGCCGGGCAGGCCTTGAGGCAGCCCGGATCGGCGCAATGCATGCAGCCGTCCTTGCGGATCAGCCATTCGAAATCGCCGGTCTGCGGGTTCTCGTATTCCGAGAACCGCATCAGGGTGAACATGTCGGGCGTCAGGTCGTGCGGATTTTCGTAAAGGCCGACATTTTCCTCGATCTCGGGATAGGTGTCGTTCCATTCGGCGCAGGCCGACTGGCAGGCCTTGCAGCCGATGCATTTCGATACGTCGATCAGCTTGGCCACCGGCGTCAGTTCGCGCGTCGGCGGCGGCAGGTCGGGCATGGCCGAGGCGCGGACGACATCGCCCGGCCCCAGGTTGGCCTGCATCGGCTGCACCGGCGGGTTCGAGACCGCGGTGCGCGGGCTGTCGAGGTTCGGATCGGTCGTCATGACACCGCCTCCCCTGTCGCGGGTTCGATATTGACCAGGAACGCCTTGAATTCAGGCGTTTCCACATTGGCATCGCCGACAAAGGGCGTCAGGCTGTTCGGCCCGAACCCCTTGCGCGCCGCGCCCATGAAGCCCCAGTGCAGCGGGATGCCGATGACATGCACCAGCTTGTCGCCGCATTGCATCGGCTTCAGCCGTCCCGTCACCAGGGCCTTGGCCCTGACCTCGCCCCGCTTGGACCAGACCCGCACCCAGCCGCCGCGCCGGATGCCCTTTTCGGCGGCCAGCTCTTCGCTGATCTCGACGAAGAACTCGGGCTGCAGGGCAGCGTTGATGCGGTTGTGCTTGGTCCAGTAGTGGAAATGCTCGGTCAGGCGATACGAGGTCGCCGCGATCGGGAACTCCTCGCTGGTGGCGAATTGCTCGGCATCGCTGGCAAAGACCCGTGCCACCGGGTTGCCGCGCATCTGCGGGTTGAACACGTTGGCCAGGGGCGACTCGAACGGCTCCATATGCGTCGGGAAGGGACCGTCGCGCATCAAGCCCCGCGTGAACAGGCGCGAAACGCCTTCGGGGTTCATGATGAAGGGACCGACATCGCCGGGCCTGGCCGTGGGCGCGATGTCGGGCACGTCGTAGCCGGTCCATTTCTCGCCGTCCCATTCCAGCAGCTTGCGCGAGGGATCCCAGGGCCGGCCCTGCATGTCGGCAGAGGCGCGATTGTAAAGGATCCGCCGGTTCAGCGGCCAGGAAAAGGCCCAGTTCGGATAGGCGCCGGTCTCATCGGGGTCGATATTGTCCCGTCGCGCCATGTTGTTGCCGTCCTCGTTCCAGCAGCCGGAATAGATCCAGCAGGCGCCCATGGTCGTGCCGTCGTCACGATACTGGCTGAAATTCAGCAATTGCTTGCCCTTGGCGGTCAGCAGTTTCGTCGGGTCGGCGGTGTCGTAGACATCCTCCAGCGCCCGGCCGTTCAGCTCCTTGGCCAGTTCCTCGGGCGAGGGCTCGTCGGGGTCGGCATAGTCCCAGGTCAGGTTCAGGATCGGGTCGGGGAAGACGCCGCCTTCCTCCTGGTAGAGCTTTTTCACGCGCAGGAAGATCTGCGCCATGATCCAGGTGTCATGCCTGGCCTGGCCGGGCGGCGTCGCCGCCGACCAGTGCCATTGCAGCCAGCGGCCGGAATTGACCAGCGCGCCATCATCCTCGGCAAAGCAGGACGAGGGCAGTTCCAGCACCTCGGTCTGGATCGAGGCGGTGTCCACGTCGTTATGTTCGCCGTGGTTTTCCCAGAAATGCGCCGTCTCGGTCGCCAGCGGGTCCATGACCACCAGGAGCTTCAGCTTGCTGAGCGCCGCCGTGACCTTGCCCCGGTTCGGGAAGGACAGCAGCGGGTTGAAGCCCTGGCAGAAATAGATGTTGACCCGGCCGGCATCCATCAGCTCGAACATGCGCAGGATGTCATAGGTCGGCACGTCCAGCTTGGGCAGGTAGTGATAGGCCCAGTCGTTCTCGGCCGTGGCGGCGTCGCCCCACATCGCCTTCATGAAGCTGACCATGAACTTGGGATAGTTCTGCCAATAGCTGGTCTGGCCCGGCCGCAGCGGC
Source organism: Paracoccus pantotrophus (assembly GCF_008824185.1). Lineage (NCBI taxonomy): Bacteria > Pseudomonadati > Pseudomonadota > Alphaproteobacteria > Rhodobacterales > Paracoccaceae > Paracoccus > Paracoccus pantotrophus. The sequence goes on along the minus strand of NZ_CP044426.1, from coordinate 2,188,768 downwards.
GTGAAGCTGCGGCTGGACATGTAGGTCTGCCAGTCCGGCTCTTTCTCGGTCGGGATGTTCAGGTAGCCGGGAATCAGGTTCGACATCAGCCCGATATCGGTCAGGCCCTGGATGTTGGAATGGCCGCGCAGCGCGTTCATCCCGCCGCCCCGGACGCCGATATTGCCCAGGATCAGCTGCAGCATCGCCATGCCGCGGATGTTCTGCGAACCCTTGGCGTGCTGGGTCCAGCCCAGCGCATACATCGAGGTCATGGTCTTGTCGGGCGCCGAGCACTCGCCGATCATCTCGGCGATCTTGAGGAAGCGGTCCCTGGGCGTGCCGCAGACCTGTTCGACCAGTTCCGGCGTATAGCGCGAGACATGTTCCTTGAGCAGGTTCCAGACGCAGCGCGGATGCTCCAGCGTCATGTCCACGGTGGCAAAGCCGTCCTCGCCGATGACATAGTCCCAGCCCGACTTGTCATAGTCGCGCTTTTCCGGGTCGTAGCCGGTGAACAGCCCGTTGCTCCAGCCGAACTCGTCCTTCACCAGCCAGGCGGCATTGGTGAAGTTGCGGACGTAATCCCATTGCACCTTGTCGTTCTGGATCAACCAGTTGATCAGGCCCATCAGGAAGGCAATGTCCGAGCCGGGCCGGATCGGCGCATAGTAATCGGCCACCGAGGCGGTGCGGGTAAAGCGCGGGTCCACCACGATCAGCCGGGCGCCGCGCGTGGCCTTGGCTTCGGTCACCCATTTGAATCCGCAGGGATGGGCTTCGGCGGCATTGCCGCCCATGACGACCACGAGGTCGGTATTCTTGATGTCGGTCCAGGAGTTGGTCATCGCTCCACGGCCAAATGTCGGGCCCAAACTGGACACCGTGGGGCCGTGTCAGACGCGCGCCTGGTTGTCGAATCCGACGATCCCCATGGATCTGACCACCTTGTAGGTCAGCCATGCGGTTTCATTGGTGGTGGCCGAGGCCGCCAGGTAGCCGGTGGTGGTCCAGCGGTTGACGGGCACGCCGTCGTCGTTGGTCAGCACCATGTTGGCATCGCGGTCATCCTTGAGCGCGCGGGCGATCTTGTCCAGCGCCTCTTCCCAGGAGATCTCCTCGAAGCTGGCCGCGCCGGGCCGGCGGATGCGCGGCGTGGTCAGGCGCGTCTCGGCATTGACGAAGTCCTTGAGCGCCGCGCCTTTCGGGCAAAGCGTGCCGCGATTGGTCGGATGGTCGGCATCGCCCTCGATATGGACGACCCTGGCCTCTTCGCCGGCCTTCAGGTCGCCGTCGGAATAGATGATGACGCCGCAGGCGACCGAGCAATAGGGGCAGGTATTGCGCGTCTCGGTCGTCGAGGCCAGCTTGAAGGCACGCACATGCGCCTGTTCCGCCGCCTCCGCCCCGCCGAAGCCCATGGCCCCCAGCGATGTCGCCGCGACACCCGCACCCGCCAGTTTCAGGAAACCGCGCCGCGAGAGGTCGATATTCATCGTGCCCTCCTTTTGCCTGTCGTAGAGATAGGTACCGGGTCAGGATCACCCGGTATGGTAGTTCTGTCAAGCGCGGCAGGACAAGGGGCGGAACCTTTCGGCCCGCCCCTTTTCCCAGAAAAACCGGGGGTTTTTGCCATGCTGTGACCGTGGTGCCGGTCAGACCTCGACCGAGACCGCCCCGATCGGATGCGAGCAGCAGGCCAGGATATAGCCCTCCTCGATATCCTCGTCGGTGATGCCGCCGTTATGGACCATATGCACTTCGCCGGCGGTCTTGCGAATCTTGCAGGTGCCGCACAGGCCGAAGGTGCAGCCCGAAGGGATGTTCAGCCCATTGGCCTTGGCCACCGCCAGCACCGTGTCGGTCTCGTTGCATTTCGCCACCACGCCCGAACTTTCGAAGGTGATCTGGGCGGCGCTGTCCTCGTCCGGGACCACGTCGTCCAGCACCGGGGCCTCGGCCTCGGTGCGGATCGGGGCGCCGAAGCTTTCCTGGTGATAATGGTCCATGTCGAAGCCCAGCGCGATCAGCATGTCGCGCACCGCCTGCATGAAGGGCTCGGGCCCGCAGCAGAACACCTCGCGCTCAAGGTAGTCCGGGGCCATCAGGCCCAGCATGATCTGGTTCAGCCGGCCGCGATAGCCGTGCCAGGTGCGGAACGGGTCGGAGTCCTCGACCGTGAAGCGCAATTGCAGCCCCGGCACCCGGTCGGCCATGCCTTCCAGCCGCTGGCGGAAGATGATCTCGCTAGGGCTGCACGCGGCATGGACGAAGACGATGTCCGGCATCTCTCCCGAATCCCAGGCCCAGGTGGTCATCGACATTACCGGGGTGATGCCCGAACCGGCCGAGATGAACAGGTATTTCGGCGCCTCGTGCCGGACGAAGGAAAAAATCCCCGCCGGCCCGAAGGCCTTGAGCCGCATGCCCGGCCGCAGGTGGTCGATCATCCAGCGCCCGCCGACGCTGCCCGGCTGCGCCTTGACCGTGACCGAGATGGACAGCGGCCGCGACGGGCTGGAGCTGATCGTATAGGTGCGCTGCACGTTGCCGCCCGGAACCGGCAGGTCCAGGGTGACGAACTGGCCGGGCTGATAATCGAACCAGGCCCCCGAAGGCGCGCGGAAGGTAAAGGTGGCGGTGTCCGAGGTCTCGGGCACCACCATCACGCATTCCAGCGGCTCGTCGTCCTTCCACGGCTTGTCGCCGAATGCCTTGACCAAGACCGCCATTATTCCGCCGCCATGGCCGGACGCGGCGACAGGCGATCCAGCATCTGCCGCACATACCAGTCGACGAAATGGATCACGCCCTCTTCCTGGTGGGGCGAATAGGGGCCGGGCTCATAGGCCGGGGACAGGATGCCCTTCTGGTTCTCCTCGACCACGCGGCGGTCCTCGTCATTGGTGGCCAGCCAGACCTCGGTCAGCTTCTGCAGGTCGTAGTCGACACCCTCGACCGCATCCTTGTGGACCAGCCATTTCGAGGTCACCTCGGTCTCGGTGGGCGAGATCGGCAGCAGGCGGAAGACGATGGCATGGTCGGGCAGGAAGTGGTTCCAGCTGGACGGGAAGTGATAGAACATCAGGCTGCCGGCGTCGTTCCACGGGATCGTGCCCATGCGCCGGTTCACCGCCGCCTTGGTGGACATGGTGAAGCTTTCGGCATTGTTCAGCAGCGGCACGCGGGCGAAGCGCCATTGCATCCCCGGCTCGTTCACGAAGCGCGCGGGCAGGCCGGCCTGGTCGCAGCGGTTCCAATGCGCCAGGATCTCGGGCGAGGCGGCGTTGGGCCCCTCCATCACCGTCATCAGCGGGTTGTCGGAATAGGTCCGGCACAGCGAGGGATGGCTGCCGCCGCAATGGTAGCATTCGCGGTTGTTCTCGATCACCAGCTTCCAGTTGCCCTTCTCGACGATGGTCGAGGTGAAGGCGACCTTGGCGTTTGCGAGGTCGCTGGCGCCGACGTAATCACGCAGATAACCGCCCAGCGGCTCGAAATCCGGCGGGTTGTCGGCCAGGCAGATGAACACCATGCCGCCCTCGGTCCGGCAATGGACCGGCTTGAGGCTGTATTTCGAGGCATCGAAATCCGGCCCCATGTCGCGGGCGAACAGCAGTTTGCCGTCGAGGTCGTAGGTCCATTGGTGATAGGGACAGACCAGCTTGGGCGAGCTGCCGTTCTGCTTGGGGCACAGCCGCTGGCCGCGATGGCGGCAGACGTTGTGGAAGGCACGGATCTGGCCGTCGGCGCCGCACACGATCACCACCGGATACTGCCCGATCTGCAAGGTGGCGTGGTTGCCGGTCTTGGGAATGTCGCAGGAAGGGATGGCGAACACCCATTCGCGATACCAGAGATTCTCCAGATCGGCCTGGTAGACGCCCTGGTCGCAATAGAGGTCGCGGCTGAGCGAGAAGTTCTTTCGCCGGTTGGCGAGCTGGTCCAGGATTTCGGCTGTGTTCAGCATGGCTTGATTCCGTCACAAGGGGCGTCCTTGGCAAAGCATTGCACCGCTTTGGCGGGTCGCAATTCGCCAAATGCGACGCCCGGATGACGCAAACGCACCTCGGGCGCTTTTGCGTAGCCCCGAGCCCCGCCTCCAGAGACAGGCAGGCCCCGAAAGGGGTCATTCGGAAGCGGCTGCCACGCCGCCAGCAAGCGCGGGTATAAGCCTGGGGATAAACGGCCGCGACTCGGGAGGTCGAATCTGTGGAGATCGCGCGGCCTTTTCCATGTCTACGGATCGCCGCTTGGGACAGAGCAGGAACGGAGCCGGCTTCTCCACATGTCCATAACCGGCTGCAAACCACCCACAAGCTGTGGAAAAGAAAAATTTTCACAAACTTATCCACAGGTGGTTTTTGCTTATCATGCTGTTTGTGATGGAATTTTTCGTTAACAAATCGTTAACGGTGTTTTTTTCCCCAAGCGCCGCGGTCTGGGGAAGGTCAAGGCGGAGCCGGGATTTCCAGTCATCCACAGGCCCAACAACATCATCATCCTTATCTTTATCTTCATTTCTTTTTGATAGAGAGAGGACGGCGGAGGTGTACCATGAACGATTTCCTGCCCCTTGCTTACCCCTGGATCAAAGCGTTGCATGTCATGGCGGTGCTTTCCTGGATGGCGGGGCTGTTTTACCTGCCGCGGCTGTTCGTCTATCACGCGGAACGCGGCCATATCGGGCAAGAGCCAGCGCAATCCTTCCAGATCATGGAGGACAAGCTGCTGCGGCTGATCATGAATCCGGCGATGATCGTGACCTGGATCGCCGGCCTTGCGCTGGTGCTGACGCCGGGAATCGTGGACTGGACGATGATCTGGCCCTGGACCAAGGCAGCCGGCGTGCTGGGCATGACCTGGTTTCACATGTGGCTGGCCGGCCAGCGCAAGGCGCTGCTGCAGGGCCGGGGCCTGAGCGGGCGGCGCTATCGGATGATGAACGAGGTGCCGACGTTGCTGATGGTCCTGATCGTGCTGTCGGTGATCGTGAAATTCTAGAAGAATTGACTCGCGCGCGGATTATGCCTATGTGACGCGGCATCCGCCGTCCGGCGGATTTTTCCTGACACAGTTTCCTGCGCGGGCCGATCATGCGTCGGGCAGCGCGCGCCCATAGGCTAGATATGACCGAAGAACGTCTCAACCTGTCCGATCTCAAGGCCAAGAGCCCGGCCGATCTGCTGGCCATGGCCGAGGAATGGGAGATCGAGAACGCCTCGACCATGCGCAAGGGCGAGATGATGTTCTCGATCCTCAAGGAACATGCCGAGGAGGGCTTCGAGATCGGCGGCGACGGCGTGCTGGAGGTGGTCCAGGACGGTTTCGGTTTCCTGCGCTCGCCCGAGGCGAACTACCTGCCGGGTCCTGACGACATCTATGTCAGCCCCGACATGATCCGCCAGCACAGCCTGCGCACCGGCGACACGGTCGAGGGCGTGATCCGCGCGCCGGGCGAGAATGAGCGTTATTTCGCCCTGACCAAGGTCGAGAAGATCAATTTCGAGAATCCCGAAAAGGCCCGCCACAAGGTCGCCTTCGACAACCTGACGCCGCTTTACCCCAATGAGCGGCTGAAGATGGAGATCGAGGATCCGACCATCAAGGACCGTTCCGCCCGGATCATCGACCTGGTGGCGCCGATCGGCAAGGGCCAGCGTTCGCTGATCGTGGCGCCGCCACGCACCGGCAAGACCGTGCTGCTGCAAAACATCGCCCATTCGATCGAGAAGAACCATCCAGAGTGCTATCTGATCGTGCTGCTGATCGACGAGCGGCCGGAAGAGGTGACGGACATGCAGCGTTCGGTGAAGGGCGAGGTCATTTCCTCGACCTTCGACGAACCCGCCAGCCGCCATGTCGCCGTTTCGGAAATGGTGATCGAAAAGGCCAAGCGCCTGGTCGAGCATAAACGAGATGTTGTTATCCTTCTGGATTCTATCACAAGACTTGGTAGGGCCTTCAACACCGTGGTGCCCAGTTCGGGCAAGGTGCTGACCGGCGGCGTCGATGCGAATGCCTTGCAGCGTCCGAAGCGGTTCTTTGGCGCGGCGCGCAACATCGAGGAAGGCGGTTCGCTGACCATCATCGCCACGGCGCTGATCGATACCGGCTCGCGCATGGACGAGGTGATCTTCGAGGAATTCAAGGGCACCGGCAACAGCGAGATCGTTCTGGACCGCAAGGTGGCCGACAAGCGCGTGTTCCCGGCGATGGACATCCTCAAGTCCGGCACCCGCAAGGAAGAACTGCTGGTGGATGCCAAGGATCTGCAAAAGACCTATCTGCTGCGGCGCATCCTGAACCCGATGGGAACCACGGATGCGATCGAATTCCTGATCTCGAAGCTGAAGCAGACCAAGACCAACAGCGAATTCTTCGATTCGATGAACGCCTGACGGCGCGGAGGATGCGGTGGATACGATCTTTGCCGAGGCCACCCCGCCCGGCCGAGGGGGGGTTTCCGTCGTCCGCCTGAGCGGACCGAAGGCGCGTGCGGTCTTGGAATCCTTGGCCGGACCAGTGGCGACGCCGCGCATGGCGGCGCTGCGGGCGCTGCGGGACGGAGAGGATCTGATTGACCGCGCGTTGGTCATCTGGTTCGAGGAAGGCCACAGCTTTACGGGTGAGGAAGTGGCCGAAATGCATCTGCACGGTGCGCCGGTCATTGCCAACAGGCTGGCGCAGGCGCTTCTGGCCCGGGGATTGCGAAGGGCCGAGGCAGGAGAGTTCAGCAAGCGGGCCTTTCTCAATGGCCGCATGGACCTGGCTGAAGCCGAAGGGTTGGCCGATCTGCTTTCCGCTGAGACGGAAGCACAGCGAAAGCTGGCAATGCGGGCAACAGAAGGGGAACTGGGTCGAAAGGCCGATGAACTGCGCGCCAAGTTGGTTCGTGCCGGGGCCCTGATCGAAGCCAGCATCGATTTCGCCGATGAGGAGGTGCCCGAGGAGGTTCCGGCAGAGGCGCTGGATTTGATCGAGGCGGTTCGTAGCGATATCCGGCTGATGCTGGCAGGCTATCCGGCGACCGAACGGTTGCGGCAAGGTTATGTCGTGGCGATAATCGGGCCGCCGAACGCCGGGAAATCGACGCTTCTGAATCGCATCGGCCAGCGCGACATCGCCCTGGTTTCCGAGATCGCGGGGACGACGCGGGATATTCTGGAACTTCATACCGATCTGCGCGGCTTGCCGGTGACCTTCCTGGATACGGCCGGGTTGCGCGAAAGCAGTGATCCCGTGGAGGCCATGGGGGTTGCGCGGGGGGTGCAGAAAGCGGCCGAGGCCGACTTGCGCATCCACCTTTCGGTTGATGGGCTTGCCGGCGAAGCCGCGAAGGAGGACGATATCATCGTTCGTGCCAAGGCAGATCTTGGGCGAGGCGCAGGAATATCGATCTCGGGCCTGACCGGGGAAGGGGTCGCGGAATTGCTGGATCTGGTCTATGATCGCCTGCGAGTCAGGGCGGCAGCGTCCGGGCTGGTGGGACACAAGAGGCAGGCGGAAGCCTTGCAGCGCGCCCTGGCAGCCCTTGAAGTCGAGTATAGCACCGCACCGGAGTTTCTTGCCGAAGCCTTGCGGCAAGCGGCACAAGCTTTGGCGATGATGGTTGGGCGGGTGGGGGCCGAGGATTATCTGGACGAGATCTTCAGTTCCTTCTGTATCGGAAAATAGGGTTTCACGTGAAACAATTCGACGTAATCGTGATTGGTGGAGGCCATGCCGGTTTGGAAGCCGCCATGGCTGCTGCGCGCATGGGCGCGGAAACCGCGCTGATAACGCTGAATCGCGATGATCTGGGTACGATGTCCTGCAATCCCGCGATTGGCGGGTTGGGAAAAGGCCACCTGGTGCGTGAAATCGATGCGCTTGACGGTGTCATGGGAAGACTGGCCGATGCCGCCGGCATCCAGTTCCGGCTGCTGAATCGCCGCAAGGGGCCTGCTGTGCAGGGACCGCGCGCACAAGCTGACCGCAAGATCTATCGAGCCGCTGCGGCGCGGGTCATGGCCGGGCAGGCCGGCTTGTCCCTGGTGCTTGGCGAAGCAGCCGAATTGCTGCATGAACAGGCCGAGTTGCGCGGTTTGCGGCTGGCCGATGGCACAGAATTGCAGGCCCGGCAGATCATCCTGACCACGGGAACCTTTCTTAACGGGTTGATTCACATAGGCGATGTGACCCGTCCCGCCGGCCGTTGGGGCGGGCCGGCATCGGTGCAGCTTGCTGCATCGCTTCGCCCGCTCAACCTACCGCTGGGTCGACTGAAAACGGGCACTCCCCCGCGCATTCTTCGCAGCAGCATCGACTGGGAAAGCCTGGATCAGCAACCGGGCGACGATGAGCCGACAATGTTCTCCTATCTGTCCTCGGGCCCGAAGATACGGCAGATCAGCTGCGCGATTACCCATACGAATCCAGAAACCCACGGGATCATCCGCGACAACCTGGCCCGTTCGGCGATGTATGGCGGCCGCATTGATGGGGTGGGGCCTCGCTACTGCCCATCGATCGAAGACAAGATCGTCCGCTTTGCCCAGAAGGATTCGCACCAGATTTTCCTGGAGCCGGAAGGTTTGGACAGTGATCTGGTCTATCCCAATGGCATTTCGACATCCTTGCCCGAAGATGTCCAGCTGGCCTATGTCCGGTCGATCCGCGGCCTGGAAGCGGCTGAAATCGTGCAGCCCGGCTATGCGGTGGAATATGACTATGTCGATCCGCGGGCGCTGACGCCGACGCTGGAAACCAAGGCCCTGTCGGGGCTGTTCCTTGCCGGACAAATCAACGGCACGACCGGCTATGAGGAGGCCGCAGCGCAAGGCTTGGTGGCGGGCCTCAATGCCGCGCTGAAAGCGCAAGGCCGAGAGATGCTGCATTTCTCCCGTTCTCAAAGCTACATCGGAGTGATGATCGACGATCTTACCACCCGAGGCGTCAGTGAACCTTACCGGATGTTTACTTCCCGCGCAGAATTTCGCCTTTCTCTGCGGGCGGATAATGCAGACCAGCGCCTGACCCCGCTGGGGATTGAGATCGGCTGCGTGGGGCAAGCGCGCCAGCAGGCGTTCTCCGAAAAGATGCGGCGCTATTCCGCGGCGCGGATTCGGGCCGAATCCGTAAGCCTTACCCCTACGGAACTTTCCCGAGCCGGGATCGAGGTGCGGCAAGATGGTGTTAGGCGCAGCCTGTTCGCGCTGCTTGCTCAGCAGGAAATACCGCAAGATCAAGTTCTTGCACTGGACGACGAGCTTTCTTCGTACGACCCGGCCACTATTGCGCAACTGGCAGCGGATGCGCTCTATCATCAATACATGGACCGCCAGGGCAAAGATGCCGAACTGTTGCGCAAGGAAGAGTCCGTGGTCATTCCGGCCGAGTTCGACTATGATGCGCTTTCGGGCCTGTCAAATGAACTCAAATCCAAGCTGAACAGATATCGGCCCGGAACCCTCGCCGCGGCCGCGGGGATCGAGGGCATGACTCCCGCGGCCTTGACGCTGATTCTCGCCGTGATCCGCATTGGTGCCCGGAAAACCGCGTGATGGGTGTTTCACGTGAAACAGAGCGTCTTGCTGCCTATGTGGGGTTGCTGCGGAAATGGAACCCGGCGATCAACCTGATCGCACCGTCCACGGTAGAGCAGATCGAGACCCGGCATATCGCGGACAGCTTGCAATTGGCCGAGATTGCTGAAAATTCTCCGGGAAATTGGGTCGATCTGGGCAGCGGTGGCGGATTTCCCGGTGTCGTGATGGCGATCATGCGGCCTGAGCTGCAATTGACCATGGTGGAAAGCGACCAACGCAAGGCTGCCTTCTTGCGCAATGTGCTGCGTGAGCTGGCGCTGCCGCATGCGCGAGTGCTGTGCAAGCGCATCGAGGCCGTGGATAGGCTTGATGCTGCCAATATCAGCGCAAGGGCCCTTGCCCCGCTTCCTCAGCTCATGGCATATGTGGACCGGCACCTGAGCGCATCTGGAACGGCATGGCTCATGAAGGGCCGAAACTGGCAGGACGAGGTCGCTCAGGCGCGAACCGATTGGAAATTCGAACTAAAGCCCCATCAAAGCACGACTGACCCTGACGCGGCCATTCTGGAAATTACGGAAGTTCGCCATGCATGAGACACGCATCATTGCCGTTGCAAACCAGAAGGGCGGCGTGGGAAAGACCACCACGGCGATCAATCTTGGCGCTGCCCTGGCCGAGCAAGGCCAGCGGGTCGCGATCATAGATCTTGATCCGCAAGGCAACGCTTCGACAGGACTTGGGGTGGCGCTGGAGGATCGGGTTCTGACCTCTTACGATCTGCTGACCGGCGAGCAGGCGTTATCCGAGACCCTGCGCGACACGGCGATCGCCAACCTTCGTCTTGTCCCATCCAATCGGGATCTGGCCTCGGCAGATTTCGAACTGTCCAATCGTTCCGGCCGGACCCAGCTCCTGCGGCGAAAGCTGACGGTTCCTGCGGAGCTGGACTATATCCTGATCGATTGCCCGCCGGCGCTTGGCCTTCTGACCGTCAATGCCATGGTAGCTTCGGACAGCGTCCTGGTGCCGCTGCAAGCCGAATTCTATGCGCTGGAGGGGCTTTCGCAACTGCTGATGACCGTGCGCGAGGTTCGCCAGACCGCCAATCCCGACCTGCGGATCGAGGGCGTGTTGCTGACCATGGCGGATAATCGCAACAACCTGTCGCAGCAGGTCGAGGCAGATGCGCGCAACACCCTTTCCGGGCTGGTCTATCGCACGGTGATTCCGCGCAATGTCCGGCTGTCCGAGGCGCCGTCCCATGCCATGCCGGTGCTGCAATACGATCCGAACTCCAAGGGAAGCCACGCCTATCGCGAATTGGCTGCCGAGTTCCTGTCCCGTCAATTCGCGACCGCCTGAGGAGGAATTATGGCAGAGAACAAGCTTGAAAAGCGCGGTCTGGGTCGTGGCCTTTCGGCCCTGATGGCCGATGTCGACCTGATTCCATCCGAACGTCCGGCCCCGCGGCAGATCCTTCCGGTCGAGCAGCTGACCCCCAACCCCGACCAGCCGCGCCGCAGCTTCGCCCCCGAGGCCTTGCAGGAACTGGCCGATTCGCTGAGGACGCGCGGCATGTTGCAGCCGCTGATCGTCCGCCCGCACCCGTCGGATCGCGGCCTTTACCAGATCGTTGCCGGTGAACGGCGCTGGCGCGCTGCGCAGATTGCCCAGCTTCACGAGGTGCCGGTCATCGTCCGCGACCTCGACGATACCGAGGTGCTGGAGGTCGCCATCGTCGAGAATATCCAGCGCGCCGACCTGAATGCCATCGAGGAGGCGGCATCCTATCGCCAGCTTATGGACCGTTTCGGCCATACCCAGGAAAAGCTGGCGGAGGCGCTGAACAAGAGCCGCAGCCATATCGCCAACCTGTTGCGCTTGCTGAACCTGCCGGAACAGGTCCAGGCTTGGCTCAAGGAAGGCAAGCTGACCGCCGGACATGCCCGCGCCCTGATCACCGCGGCCAATCCGGTCGAACTGGCGCGGAAGGTGATCGAAAAGAACCTCTCGGTGCGCGAGACCGAGGATCTGGTGCGCCGCCAGGCCGAAGGCGCCCGGACGCAAAAGCCCCGCAATCCCAGGCACGAAAAGGATGCCGACACCCGTGCGCTCGAAGGCGATTTGACCGCACATCTGAAAATGAAGGTGGCGATCAACCATGCCGGGGTCGATGGCGGCCAGGTCGTCATCACCTATCGCGACCTGGATCAGCTTGATCGGCTGTGCCAGATTCTTGCCGGCAACTGACCACAATATCTGGTATATCACAGCGTCAGCACGCCTAGACTTGCTATACTTGGCCAGAAAAAACCCCGGAGTCTCCTCCGGGGTTCGGCGCTTTCCGACGACGTAATCGGCTCAGCTTGCGGGGGTGGAGCTGACGCCCACCTTGGCTGGGCGCAACAGCCGGTCATGCAGCATGAAGCCGTTATCCATGACCTGGATGATGTTTCCCGCCATGGTGCCGGGAACCGGCGCTTCGAACATGGCCTCGTGCTGCTGGGGATCGAATTTCTCGCCCAGGGTCGGGGTGATGACCTTGATGCCGTGCTTGGCAAAGACGTTGTTCAGTTCGCGCAGGGTCAGCTCGACACCCTCGATCAGGGCCGCCGCCGCGGTGCGCTGCTCGTCGCCCGCGGCATCCAGCGCGCGGGTCAGGGCGTCATGCACCGGCAGCAGGTCGCGCGCCAGGCGCGAGCCGCCGTATTGCTCGGCATCTCGGCGATCCTTCTCGGCCCGCTTGCGGGCATTCTCGGCATCGGCCAGTGCCCGCATGAAGCGGTCGCGGTATTCATCCCGCTCGGCGATCAGCGCCTCGACATCGGGCGAGGGGGTCTCATCGGCCGGCGGGTCGATGATCTCCTCATCCAGCGGGCTGCCGTTCGGGTTTTCCTTCGTCATGTCCTCATCATCCTTTCCGGCCCGAAATCAACCGGCCGACAAGCTGCGCAGTATAGTCCACGATCGGCACGATGCGGCCATAGTTCAGCCGCGTCGGACCGATGACGCCGACCGCGCCAACAATCTTTCGGTCGGCATTCATATAGGGCGAAACGACGAGAGAGGAACCGGAAAGTGAAAAAAGCTTGTTCTCGGAGCCGATGAAAATGCGCACGCCCTCGCCCTGCTCGGCCAGTTCCAGGAATTCGGCGATGTCGCGCTTGCGCTCCAGGTCGTCGAACAGGCTGCGGATTCGGTCCAGATCGGCCAGTTCATGCGCCAGAAGATTGGCGCGGCCGCGCACGATCAGCCGCGGATCGCTGCTTTCCCCCTCCCACAGCGCCAGGCCCGAGGACACCAGCGCCGCGGCGATGCTGTCCAGCTTTTGCCGGCTCGCCTCGATTTCCTGCGCGACGCTGCGCCGCAATTCCGCCAGGGTGCGACCTTCCGCCACGGCATTCAGGAAATTCGCTGCCTCGCGCATCGAACTGGCGGTATGGCCGGGCGGGGGGGTAAAGACCCGGTTCTCGACCCGGCCGTCGGCAAAGACCAGCACCACCAGCGCCCGGTCGGGGGCCAGGCTGACGAATTCGATGTGCCGGACCGGTGCCTCCTGCTTGGGCATCAGCACCAGCGAGGCGCCCTGGGTCAGCGCCGACAGCGCGGTGCTGATCCGGTCCAGCATGACGCCGGTATTGCCGCTGTCGTCGCCCAGCGTCTCGTCGATCATCTCCCGGTCGCTGTCGGCGACCGGGCCGGCCTCCATCAGCCCGTCCACGAACAGCCGCAGCCCCAGCTGCGTGGGCATGCGTCCGGCCGAGATATGCGGGTGGTCCAGCAGCCCCAGCAGTTCCAGATCCTGCATCACGTTGCGGATCGTCGCGGCGCTGACCTTTTCGGACATTTCGCGGGTCAAGGTGCGCGAGCCGACCGGCTCGCCGGTGGCAAGATAGGCTTCGACCACGCGGCGAAAGACTTCGCGCGAGCGGTCGTTGAGATCGGAAAGCAGCGCGGTTTCTGGCATCGGCATTCTGTCAGGACGTTCTCGGGTTGCGGTCGGGGGCCTCCGACCTGTATCTGAACGGCAAAACCCCCGAAAGGAATGAAAGATGCGCCCCTCTGGCCGGAATTTAAGTGATATGCGTCCGATTTCAATCGAAACGGGCATCATGCGCCATGCCGAGGGTTCCTGCCTGATCTCTTGCGGCGACACCCGCGTGCTCTGCTCGGCCACGATCGAGGAGAAGGCGCCGCCCTTTCTCAAGGGTTCGGGCCAGGGCTGGGTGACGGCGGAATACGGCATGCTGCCGCGGGCCACGAACAGCCGCAACCGGCGCGAGGCGGCAGCCGGCAAGCAATCCGGCCGCACGCAGGAGATCCAGCGCCTGATCGGCCGCGCCCTGCGCGCCGGGGTGGACCGCCGCGCGCTGGGGGAACGGCAGATCGTCATCGATTGCGACGTGATCCAGGCCGATGGCGGCACCCGCTGCGCTGCGATCACCGGCGGCTGGGTGGCGTTGCGGATGGCGGTGAACAGGCTCCTGAAGGCCGGCATCGTCACCGCCGACCCGATCATGGACCATGTCGCCGCGGTGTCATGCGGCATCTATGCCGGGCAGGCGATCCTGGACCTGGACTATGCCGAGGACAGCGAGGCCGGCACCGACGGCAATTTCATCATGACCGGGGCCGGGCGGCTGATCGAGGTGCAGATGTCGGCCGAGGGCGCCACCTTCTCGCGCCCCGAGATGAACCAGTTGCTCGACCTGGCCGAATCCGGCATCGCCGAGCTGGTCCGTGCCCAGAACGAGGCTGTCGCATGCGCAAGCTGACCGAGAAGAAGCTGCTGGTCGCGACCCACAACAGGGGCAAGCTGGACGAGATCCGCGCCATGATGGCCCCGCATGGCATCGAGGTGACCTCGGCCGGCGAGATGGGCCTGCCCGAACCGGCCGAGACCGAGTCGAGCTTCATCGGCAATGCCCGTATCAAGGCCCGCGCCGCCATGCAGGCGACCGGCCTGCCGGTGCTGGCCGATGACAGCGGCATCACCGTCGACGGGCTGGACGGCGCGCCCGGCGTCTATACCGCCGACTGGGCCGAGACCCCGCAGGGCCGCGATTTCATGCAGGCCATGACCCGCACCTGGCGCGAGCTGGACGAGCGTGGCGTGGCCGAGCCGCGCAGCGCGCAGTTCCGCGCCACGCTGATCCTGCTCTGGCCCGACGGGCACGAGGAGATCTTTGAGGGCGTCGCGCCCGGCCGGCTGGTCTGGCCGCCGCGCGGCCAGCAGGGCCACGGCTACGACCCGATCTTCGTGCCCGACGGCCATGACCTGACCTATGCCGAGATGCCGCCCGAGCAGAAGAATGCCATCAGCCACCGCGCCCGCGCCTTCCGCAAGCTGGAGGCGCTCTTTGCATAGGATCTCGACCGGATCGCCCTTCGAATCGGCGCTCGGCTACAGCCGGGCGGTCGTGAAGGGGCCGTGGTGCTTCGTCTCGGGCACCACCGGTTACGATTACGCGGCCATGGCCATGCCCGACAGCGCCGCCGAACAGGCGCAGAACGCCTTTGCCACCATCTTCGCAACCCTGGCCGAGGCCGGTTTCGCACCTGCCGATATCGTGCGCGTGCAATACACCATCGCCGACCCGGCGGTCCTCGACGAGATCACGCCGGTCCTGGGCGAGGCGATGAAGGATGCGTTACCCGCCGCGACCATGGTTGTCGCCGGGCTCATCAGGCCCGAAATGAAGGTCGAGATCGAAGTGACCGCCTTTCGGGAGTGACCCAGCCCATGCCAGCCCTCGCCGCCAGCGCCGCGCCCGCCCAGGATCTTGCCGAGGATTGGCGGGCGGGCGGCTTCGGGCTTTACGTCCACTGGCCTTTTTGCGCCGCGAAATGCCCCTATTGCGATTTCAACAGCCATGTCGCTTCCGCGATCGACCAGGGCCGCTGGATGGCCGCCTATCGTGCCGAGATTGCCCGGCTGGGGCAGGAGATGCCCGGCCGGGTGCTGAACAGCATCTTCTTCGGCGGTGGCACCCCCAGCCTGATGGCGCCCGAAACCGTGGCCGGGGTGATCGAGGCCGCGCGCGCCGCCTGGCCTTTTGCCAATGACATCGAGATCACGCTGGAAGCCAACCCGACCAGCGTCGAGACCGGCCGCTTCCGCGCCTATGCCGATGCCGGCGTCAACCGCGTCTCGATGGGGGTGCAGGCGCTGAACGACGACGACCTGCGCCGGCTGGGACGGATGCATTCGGCGGCCGAGGCCCGTGCCGCCTTCGATATCGCCCGCGATTGTTTCACGCGGGTCAGCTTCGACCTGATCTATGCCCGCCAGGACCAGGACCGCGCGCATTGGCGGCGCGAGCTGACCCAGGCGCTCGGCATGGCCGTCGATCACCTTTCGGCCTATCAGCTGACCATCGAGCCCGGCACCGCCTTCGGCGCCCGCCATGCCAAAGGCGGGCTCACGGGCCTGCCCGACGACGATCTGTCCGCCGACATGTATCTGGACACGCAGGAAATCTGCGCGGCGGCCGGGATGCCGGCCTATGAGATCTCGAACCATGCCCGGCCGGGCGCGGAAAGCCGGCACAACCTGATCTATTGGCGGCAGGGCGACTGGGCCGCGGTGGGGCCGGGCGCGCATGGCCGCCTGACGCTGCCCTCGGGCCGCTGGGCGACCGAGGCGCACCGGGCGCCGGGCGCATGGCTGGAGGCGGTCGAGGCGCGCGGCAACGGCGACAGCCAGCGCGACCTGTTGGGCCTGTCCGACCGGGCGCTGGAATATCTGCTGATGGCCATGCGGCTGGTCGAGGGGCTGGAGATTCCCCGCTATCTTGCCCATGGCGCCGAATTGCCGCAGGGCCGGTTGATGAATCTGGCCGAACTGGGACTTATCTCGCTGCGGGGCGACCGTCTGGCGGCGACGGCGGCGGGTCGGCCGGTGCTGAATGCGATCCTGCGTGAACTGGCGGAGTAAGATGCGATACCTGTGGCTCTCGATGGGCTGGCTGACCCTGACGCTGGGAACGATCGGGATCTTCCTGCCGGTCCTGCCCACGGTGCCCTTCCTGCTGCTTTCGGTCTGGGCCTTTGCGCGTTCCTCGCCGCGGCTGGGTGCCCGGATCATGCGCCATCCCCGCTTCGGCCCGCCGATCCGCGCCTGGCGCAAGCGCGGCGTCATCGGGCGCAACGCCAAGATCTGGGCGGTGGCCGGCATGACGGCCGGCATCGCCTGGGCGATCTGGCTGGGGCTGGACATGCGCTTCATCGCCCTTCAGGTTCTGGCCTGCACCGCCATCGCCGCCTGGCTGGTATCCCGGCCGGAAGCCTGAGCCGGCAGGGATTACAACCTTTTGCCCACTTGTCCCGGCCCCGCCATGGCGCGAACCTCGGCGCATGGCTCTGAGGGGAGGAACGGCAACATGGCGGACACATCGGGGGTGAAGATCCACCCCGCAGTCGATAACGGCATCAAGCCCGCGCAGCCCGGATTTGCGGGTGGCACGCTGCATTGCAAGTGCAGCACCAACCCGGTCCGCGTCGCGGTCCGGGCGCAGACCGCGCATAACCATGTCTGCGGCTGCACCAAATGCTGGAAACCCGAGGGCGCGATCTTCTCGCAGGTGGCCGTGGTCGGCCGCGATGCGCTCGAGGTGCTGGAGGGCGCCGAGAAGCTGGAGATCGTCAATCCCGACGCGCCGATCCAGCGCCATCGCTGCAGGGAATGCGGCGTGCATATGTACGGCCGGATCGAGAATCGGGACCATCCCTTTTACGGTCTGGATTTCGTCCATACCGAGCTTTCGGACGAGGACGGCTGGTCGGCGCCGGAATTTGCCGCCTTCGTCAGCTCGATCATCGAATCGGGGGTCGATCCCGGCCGTATGGAGGCGATCCGCGCCCGGCTGCGCGAATTGGGGCTGGAGCCCTATGACGCGCTGTCGCCGCCGCTGATGGATGCGATCGCCACCCATATCGCCAAGCGGTCCGGCGCGCTTGCGGCCTAAGCACCGGATCGGTCGCGACAATTGCGGGGGTCGGTTTACCGGCCCCCGAAACCATGAGAAAACGCAGGCCAAGGGCCGTCACCGAAGGAGAAGAAGTCATGAGAACCCGTGCCGCCGTCGCGCTGGAAGCCGGCAAGCCGCTGGAGGTCATGGAGGTCAACCTGGAAGGCCCCAAGGCCGGCGAGGTGATGGTCGAGATCAAGGCCACCGGCATCTGCCACACCGACGAATTCACGCTCTCGGGCGCCGACCCGGAAGGCATCTTCCCCTCGATCCTGGGCCATGAGGGCGCGGGCGTGGTGGTCGAGGTCGGGCCGGGCGTCACCTCGGTCAAGCCGGGCGACCATGTCATCCCGCTCTACACGCCCGAATGCCGGCAATGCGCGTCCTGCCTGTCGGGCAAGACCAACCTTTGCACCGCGATCCGCGCCACCCAGGGCCAGGGCCTGATGCCGGACGGCACCACCCGGTTCAGCATGCTCGACGGCACGCCGATCCATCACTACATGGGCTGCTCGACCTTCTCGAACTACACCGTGCTGCCGGAAATCGCGGTGGCCAAGGTGCGCGAGGACGCGCCCTTCGACAAGATCTGCTATATCGGCTGCGGCGTCACCACCGGCATCGGCGCGGTGATCAACACCGCCAAGGTGGAAATCGGCGCCAAGGCGGTGGTCTTCGGCCTGGGCGGCATCGGGCTCAATGTGCTCCAGGGCCTGCGCCTGGCCGGCGCGGACATGATCATCGGCGTCGACCTGAACGACGACAAGAAGCCGATGGCCGAGCATTTCGGCATGACGCATTTCATCAACCCGAAGAATTGCGAGAACGTGGTCCAGGAGATCGTGAACCTGACCAAGACCCCCTTCGACCAGATCGGCGGCGCCGATTACAGCTTCGACTGCACCGGCAACGTCAAGGTGATGCGCGACGCGCTGGAATGCACTCATCGGGGCTGGGGCCAGTCGATCATCATCGGCGTCGCGCCCGCGGGGGCGGAAATCAGCACCCGGCCGTTCCAGCTGGTCACCGGCCGGGTCTGGAAGGGCACGGCCTTTGGTGGCGCCCGCGGCCGCACCGACGTGCCGCAGATCGTCGACTGGTACATGAACGGCAAGATCGAGATCGACCCGATGATCACCCACACCCTGACGCTGGACGAGATCAACAAGGGCTTCGACCTGATGCATGCGGGCAAGTCCATCCGCTCGGTCGTGCTTTACTGATCGTCAAGGGCTGCTTAGTTAAAAGGACGGCGGGGGCGGGCGACCGGCCCCGCCGTCAACATGAAAGGACCGATCATGGCAAAGCATTTCCACCTGGACGACGATGACGACGACGAAGACGAGCGCCGCCAGGAGGGCCAGAAGGACGAGGGTCTCGGCCTGCCCGAGGGCGACAGGATCGGCAAGCTCTATTTCAAGTCGCGCACGGTGATCGTCGCCGGGCCGATCACCGACAAGCTGGCGCAGCGCACCGTGGCGCATCTGCTGGCCCTGGCCGAGGACAGCGAGGAACCGATCAACATGCTGATCTCCTCGCCCGGCGGCCATGTCGAATCCGGCGACATGATCCATGACGTGATCAAGTTCATCCGTCCGACCGTGCGCACCATCGGCTCGGGCTGGGTGGCCTCGGCCGGGGCGCTGATCTTCGTCGGCGCGGACAAGGAAAACCGCTATTGCCTGCCCAATACCCGGTTCCTGATCCACCAGCCCTCGGGCGGGATCGGCGGCACCTCCACGGACATGATGATCCAGGCCGAGCAGGTGCGGCTGATGCGCGACCGGCTGAACCAGATCTTTGCCGAGGCGACCGGCCAGACCGTCGAGCGGATCGAAAAGGACACCCAGCGCGACTTCTGGCTGAACACGCAAGAGGCGCTGGATTACGGCCTTCTGGGCAGGGTCATCCGCACCGTGGACGAGCTGAAATGACGGGCCTGCAATGATGGCGGGCGGGGCTGACATCCTGATCCGTCCCGCCACGCCTTCCGACCACGAGGCGATCTGGACGATCCTTGAACCGGTCTATCGCGCGGGCGAGACCTATTGCATCCCGCCCGACATCTCGCGCGAGGAGGCGCTGGCCGACTGGTTCGCCGCGCCCTTCACCGCTTTCGTGGCCGAGCGGGACGGCCGGGTGCTGGGCACCAGCCATGTCGGCCGCAACCGGCCCGGCCCGGCCGGCCATGTCGCCAATGCCAGCTTTGCCACCCACCCGGATGCGCGGGGCCGCGGCATCGCCGGGCGGCTGGTCGCCCATGCCAAGGACTGGGCGCGGGCGCAGGGCTTCCGGGCGATGCAGTTCAACTTCGTCGTCTCGACCAATGCCGATGCCGTTCATTCGTGGCAGAAAGCCGGTTTCGATATTGTCGGCCGCCTGCCGGGTGCGTTTCTTCATCCCCGGCATGGCTATGTGGACGCGCTGGTCATGTTTCACGACCTGACAGAAGGGAAAACCCATGACGCTGGCCTATGAGACCGTATCGGAAAACCGCAGCTTCGGCGGCATCCAGGGCGTCTATCGCCACCAGTCGCAGGCGACCGGCACGCCGATGACCTTTGCCCTCTACCTGCCGCCCGACGCCCGGCACGGCAAGGTGCCGGTGCTGTGGTATCTGTCCGGCCTGACCTGCACGCATGAGAACGCCATGACCAAGGCCGGCGCGCAGCAATGGGCGGCGGAATACGGCATCGCGGTGATCTTTCCCGACACGTCGCCGCGCGGCGAGGGCGTGGCCGATGATCAGGCCTATGACCTGGGCCAGGGCGCCGGCTTCTATGTCGATGCGACCCAGGCGCCCTGGGCGCCGCATTTCCGCATGTGGCACTATATCACCCATGAACTGCCCGAACTGGTCTTCGGCAATTTTCCCCTGGAGCGCGAGGCGCAGGGCATCACCGGTCATTCCATGGGCGGCCATGGCGCGCTGACCATCGCCATGACCCTGCCCGAACGCTACAGATCCGTCTCGGCCTTTTCGCCGATCGCGCATCCCAGCGAATCCGACTGGGGGCGCAAGCAGTTCGCCGCCTATCTGGGCGAGGATCGCGATGCCTGGGAACGCCACGATTCGACCCTGCTGATGCGGCAGCGCGGCTATCCCGGCGAGGTGCTGGTCGATCAGGGCGCCAGCGATCAGTTCCTGGACCTGCTCAAGCCCGAGGCACTGGCCCATGCCATGGCCGAGCGCCGCCAGCCCGGCAGCTTCCGCATGCAACAGGGTTATGATCACAGCTATTTCTTCGTGCAGACCTTCATGGAGGACCATATCCGCTGGCATGCCGAGCGGCTGGCCTAGGCGGCCGGGACCGCCCGCCGGCCTGGGGCGGGGCGATTGCCCCATACCTATTGCCGAATTTCCCTAATACTTTGGTCCAAGGAGCCTGCCGGCCGCGTTGACGCAAATGCGGCCGGACCCGAACCTTCCAGCAGTAGGTGCTTGCGCATGAGGAGAAGCGCGACCACCGGCATGCGGAGGAAAATTCATGAAAACCCTGATGAACGGCGCCTGCCTTGCGCTGCTCATGTCCGGCACGTCGGTGCTGGCCAATGACAGCGTGCTGGCCGAGATCGCCAAGCCCCAGCAATGGGCGATCCAGATGGGCGATTACGCGAACACGCGCTATTCGACCCTGGATCAGATCAACAAGGACAACGTCAAGGATCTGCGCGTTGCCTGGACCTTCTCGACCGGGGTGCTGCGCGGGCACGAAGGTTCGCCGCTGGTGATCGGCGACGTGATGTATGTCCACACCCCCTTCCCGAACAAGGTCTTTGCGCTGGACCTGAACGACGGCGGCAAGATCCTGTGGCGCTATGAGCCGCAGCAGGATCCGAACGTCATCGCGGTGATGTGCTGCGACACGGTCTATCGCGGCCTGTCCTATGCCGACGGCATGATCCTGCTGGGACAGGCCGATACCACGGTGGTCGCGCTGGATGCCAATACCGGCGAGCCGAAATGGTCGACCAAGATCGGCGATCCCGCCATCGGCGAGACGCTGACCGCGACCGTCGTGCCGGTCAAGGACAAGGTTCTGGTCGGCATATCGGGCGGCGAATACGGCGTGCGCGGCCGGATGACCGCGCTGAACTTGGCCGACGGCTCCGAGGCGTGGAAAGCCTGGTCCACCGGCCCCGACGAGGAACTGCTGGTCGATCCCGAGAACACCACGCATCTGGGCAAGCCCATCGGCGCCGACAGCTCGCTGAGCAGCTGGGAGGGCGATCAGTGGCAGATCGGCGGCGGCACGATCTGGGGCTGGTTCTCGTATGACCCGGATCTGAATCTGGTCTATTACGGCACCGGCAACCCCTCGACCTGGAACCCCTCGCAGCGGCCGGGCGACAACAAGTGGTCGATGACCATCATGGCGCGGGATGCCGATACCGGCATGGCCAAGTGGTTCTACCAGATGACGCCCCACGACGAATGGGACTATGACGGCGTCAACGAGATGATCCTGACCAACCAGACCATCGACGGCCAGGAACGCAAGCTGCTGACGCATTTCGACCGCAACGGCCTGGCCTATACGCTGGACCGCGAGACCGGAGAGCTGCTGGTGGCCGAGAAATACGACCCGGTGGTGAACTGGACCACCGGCGTGGACATGGACCCCAATTCGGAAACCTATGGCCGCCCGGCCGTGGTGCCCGAATATTCGACCGCCCAGAACGGCGAGGACGTGAACACCACCGGCGTCTGCCCGGCGGCGCTGGGCACCAAGGACCAGCAGCCGGCGGCCTTCTCGCCCAAGACCAACCTGTTCTATGTGCCGACCAACCATGTCTGCATGGATTACGAGCCCTTCCGGGTGGCCTATACCGCCGGCCAGCCCTATGTCGGCGCCACGCTGTCCATGTATCCCGCGCCGAACAGCCATGGCGGCATGGGCAATTTCATCGCCTGGGACAACACCACGGGCGAGATCAAGTGGTCCATCCCCGAACAGTTCTCGGTCTGGTCGGGCGCGCTGGCGACGGCGGGCGACGTGGTCTTCTACGGCACGCTGGAAGGCTATCTGAAGGCCGTCGACGCCCAGACGGGCGAAGAGCTTTACAAGTTCAAGACCCCCTCGGGGATCATCGGCAACGTTATGACCTACGAACATGGCGGCAAGCAGTATATCGGCGTGCTGTCGGGCGTCGGCGGCTGGGCCGGCATCGGCCTTGCCGCGGGGCTGACCAATCCCAACGACGGGCTTGGTGCGGTGGGCGGCTATGCCGCGCTGTCGCAATATACCGAGCTGGGCGGCCAGCTGACCGTGTTCGAACTGCCGGGCTAATACTTTGGTGCCGGAAAGCAAACTGTGACTCGAAACTGGCCGCCCCAGGGGTAACCTTGGGGCGAGCCATCATCTTCGGGTGACAGCCAGGGAGGAAATTCATGACCAGCAAGACGACCGCCAGCCTGATGGCGATCCGTGTCGCATGCGCGGCCTTTGCCATCACCGGAACGGCCCTTGCACAGACCGCCGACACGCCCCCGGCGCAGGCCGGGGCCGGCGCTGCCGCCGCCGTATCGGGCGATGCGCAGCAACAGCAGCCGGCCGCAGGGGCCCCGGCCGAGGCGGAGGAGGCGCCCGCGGTCGCCGAGGCGGATGGCAAGCTTGTGCTGCCGAACGGCCAGGACATCACCCCCGACCACATGGAGAACGGCCGCTGGTATACGGCCGAGGACATCCCCACCTTCAAGATCGCCGAGGACGGCACGGTGGATTGGGCGACCTTCTCGGGCTATCGCCGCTATTCGGCGGAATGCCATGTCTGCCACGGTCCGGATGGCGAGGGCTCGACCTATGCGCCGGCGCTGAAGAAATCGGTGCTGACGCTGGGCTATTACGATTTCCTGGAAATCGCCGCCTCGGGCAAGCAAGAGGTCAATGTGGCTGCCAACCTGGTCATGCCGGCCTTTGGTACCAACAAGAACGTCTGGTGCTATATCGACGACATCTACGCCTATCTGCTGGCACGCGGCCTGGAGGAACTGCCGCGCGGCCGCCCCGCGAAAAGAGAGGACAAGTCCGACGAATTCGTGGCGCAGGAAGATTCCTGCATGAGCGGATGAGGCGCGCGCTTGCCTTGGCCGCGCTTCTGGCCTGCGCCGCGCTGCCCGCGGCGGCGCAGGTTGCCGACCTGCGCTCCAAGACCGAGTTCCGGGTCTGCGCCGATCCGGCCGCGGTGCCGATGTCCTCGCAGGACGAACAGGGTTTCGAGAATCGAATCGCCCGGCTTTTCGCCGAAAAGCTGGGCCTGCCGGTGGCCTATACCTGGTTCCCGCAGGGCCCCGGCTTCATCCGCAAGACCCTGCGCGCCGGGCTTTGCGATGTCGTCATCGGCTATGCCCAGGGCGACGAGATGGTGCAGAACACCAACCATTACTATACCTCGGCCTATGGCATCGTGACGCGGCTGGACAGCCCGCTGGCCTCGGTCGAGATGCTGGAGGATCCGGCGCTTCGCGGCCATCCGATCGGCGTGGTGGCGGGCACGCCGCCGGCGACCAACCTGGCGCGGGCGGGGCTGGCCAAGGACATGCGCGGCTGGGATCTGTTCGTGGATCGCCGGGTCGAGGATCCGGCGGGCGAGATGCTGGCCCAGGTGAAATCCGGCGAGCTGGCCGCCGCGGTGATCTGGGGCCCGCTGGCCGGTCCGCTGGTCAAGCAGGATCCCGAGCTGCAATTCACCCCGCTGCTCAAGGAAACCGGCGGTCCGCGCATGTTCTATCGCATCACCATGGGGGTGCGGCTGGACGAACAGGAATGGAAGCGGCAGCTGAACAGCCTGATTCGCCGCCACCAGGACGAGATCGACGCCATCCTGCGCGATGCCGGCGTGCCGCTGCTGGACGATTACGGCAAGGGGCTGAAACCATGAAACCTTCCTGGGCGGCGCTGGCGATCCTGATGGCCGGCGCGGTCCAGGCCCAGGTGCCCGAGCCGCAGGGTTTCCATGGCGAGCCCTATCGCTCGGAAACCCCGGCGACCCTGGCCGGCGCGCAGGTGATCGACGCGGCCGAGGCGATGCGGCTGCACGGGCAGGGCGTGCCCTTCATCGACGTGCTGCCGCGCCAGGCCCGCCCCGAGGGCCTGCCCGAAGGCACGCTGTGGAACGCGCCGCCGCATCTCTCCATTCCGGGCGCGATCTGGCTTTACGATACCGGCTATGACCGGCTTGCCCCGGCAGAACAGGCGCGGCTGGCCGAGGGGCTGGCGCGCCTGTCGGGCGGCGACAAGGCCGCGCCCCTGGTGATCCTTTGCAAGCGCGACTGCTGGATGAGCTGGAATGCCGCCAAGCGCGCCGTGGCGCTGGGCTATCGCGGCGTGATCTGGTTTCCCGACGGGGTCGAGGGCTGGCAGGAACAAGGCGGCCGGCTGGAGCCCATCGGCCCGGCCGGCCCCTGATTCCTTCGCTTACTCCGCCTTGCCGAACCGCTCGGCCAGTGCGTCGAGCCCGGCCTGATAGACGCCGGTGATCGCCTGGATCGCGGCCTCGTCATTCAGCTCGGGCGGGGGCTCGTTGTTGGGATAGCCGCGATAGAAGCCGCCCTTCCAGTTGACCAGCGCCTTGCCGCCCTCGTCCGTGACGCAAAGCGTCGCGGCGTAGTTCGTCACCGGCAGCACCGTCACCTCGACCGCTTCGATGCGATAGGCATAGCAGCGCTTCTCGGGCTGCCATCTCGACAGCACCTCGGTGATGGTCGGATCGCCCGCATCGGCTTTCAGATGCAGCACGCGGGTAGAGGTCTCGGGCTGGTCGGCCGAGCCATCGCCGGCCAGTTCCAGGCTGGCGATGGCGGGATGCCAGCTCATGTCGTCGAACCTGCCGATCGCGGCCCAGACCTCATCCGGGGTGGCATCCAGCTTTTGCTGCATCTCCAGCTTCAGCCGCGGCGGGCCATGCGCCTCGGCCGCCGGGGCCATTGCCATGGTTGCCCCCACCGTCAGGGCCAACAGTCGGATCATCCGTCACTCCTCCCGAAAGATGATGTTTTTCAACAGATAAAGATAGCCGCGGCGAAAGCTTTCGTCAGTATTGCCGCGAATGTCGACCACGCCGGCGCGGACCGTGTCGCCGCTGGCTGCGTCGCGAATGTAAAGGTTCAGCGACAGGATCAGGTTCGAAACCTTCTGCACCTCGCCCGAGATCGCGTAATGCGCGCCCATCTCGCGCGCGATGCGGCTGTCGCTGCCATTCGATTGCGTGGGGTTCTTGATCGGCGCGACCTGCTCGGCGGGAGGGTCCAGCAGGGTGAAGCCGCGGCTGCGCAGATCCTCGGCGATGACCTGCTCGGCCATCTCGACGCGGCGGGTCTCGTCCTCGCGCACGCCGTCGATTGCGCCCTCGATCGAGGTGTCGATGAAATGCAGGCCGAACCAGGCGGCGCTGTCGGGCGGCGGGGGGCCAAGCCGCTGGTCCGCCCCGGCGCCGGATCCGGCCAGGGCGACGGCACAGGCAATCAGGATGAGCCGCGGAAATCCCATGCGCAAACCATGCCCCCGACCCCCGCATCCGTCCATAGGACGAAAGTCCCTAAGACTTAGGTATCAGGTGATTTTACCCAGCCGGATCCGGGGTATCTGCCGGGTTGGCGCAGGCGGATTGACCCGGCATGATGCGGGTGGGAGGACAGCCATGACAGGCAGAATCATCATACTTTTGGCTGGTTTGTCCATGGCAAATCCGGCCCTTGCGCAAGATGCCGCGGCCCCGCAGACCGTGCATGCCGCCGTGCTGCGGGTGGATGTGCCCAGCCTGCCGCCGATCTCGCGGCTGGATGCCCCGCCCGAGGATCTGGGCTTTGCCGGCGCGCGGCTCGCCATCGAGGACAACGACACCACCGGCCGCTTCATGAACCAGGATTTCGAGGCGCTGGAGGTCACGGCCACGCCCGAGACCGCGGCGGCCGAGATGGACAAGCTGCTGACCGCGGGCATCCCCTTCATCGTCACGCTGGCCGATGATGCGCAGACGCTGGCCCTCGCCGACCAGGCTGGCGACGGTGCGCTGGTGCTGAATGCGCGGGCACGCGGCGACCACCTGCGCGGCCAGGATTGCCGCTTCAACGTGATCCATGCCGCGCCCAGCCATGCCATGCTGGCCGATGCGCTGGCGCAATTCCTGATGTGGAAGAAGTGGTCCAACTGGTTTCTGATCGCCGGCAGCCATCCCGAGGACGTGGCTCTGGCCGATGCCTATCGCCGCGCCGCGACCAAGTTCGGCGCCAGGATTGTCGAGACGCGGACCTATGAGGATACCGGCGGCAGCCGGCGCAGCGACAGCGGCCATGTGCAGGTCCAGCAGCAGATGCCGGTCTTCACCCAGCGCGCGCCGGCCCATGACGTGCTGATCGCGGCGGATGAGAACGGCGTCTTTGCCGACTGGCTGCCCTATGCGACCTGGGATCCGCGTCCGGTCGCCGGCTCGGCCGGGCTGGTGCCGCGCAGCTGGGCGCCCTCGCTGGAGGCCTGGGGGGCGACGCAGTTCCAGAACCGTTTCGAAAAGCTCGCCGGCCGCCCGATCCGCGAGGAGGATTACCAGACCTGGATCGCGCTGCGCATGATCGGCGAGGCGGCGACGCGCACGCAAAGCACCGATCCGGCCACGCTGAAAGAATTCATGCTGTCCGAGAATTTCGAGGTGGCGGGCTTCAAGGGCCAGAAGCTGACGATCCGCGACTGGGACCACCAGCTGCGCCAGCCGATCCTCTTGGCCACCGATTCCGTTACCGCCTCGGTCAGCCCGCAAGACCAGTATCTGCACCAAAGCTCGGCACTGGACACGCTGGGCTTCGACCGGCCCGAAACCGAATGCAAGTTCTGAGGTGAAAGATGAAAGCTGCAACCGCCATCCTGACCTCGGCCCTGTGCCTGGGTTTCGCCCTGCCCGCCGCTGCCAACCGGGTCTTCGTCAGCAACGAAAAGGGCAATGACGTCACCGTGCTGGACAGCGAGACGCTGGAGGTGATCGGCACCTATCCGGTCGGCGCCCGCCCGCGCGGCATCACCATCAGCCCGGACGGGAAGGAACTTTACGTCTGCGCCTCGGATGACGACCTGGTGCGGGTCTTCAATCCCGAGACGATGGAGGAGATGCATACCTTGCCCTCGGGCCCCGACCCCGAGCTGTTCGTGCTGCACCCCTCGGGCAACCCGCTCTACATCGCGAACGAGGACGACAACCTCGTGACCGTGGTCGATACCCAGACCCACAAGGTGCTGGCCGAGATCCCGGTCGGGGTCGAACCCGAGGGCATGGGCGTCAGCCCCGATGGCAAGGTGGTCATCAACACCTCGGAAACCACCAACATGGCGCATTTCATCGACAGCGAAAGCTTCGAGATCTTTGCCAATGTGCTGGTGGATTCGCGCCCGCGCTTCGCGCAGTTCAACGATGCCGGGACCAAGCTTTACGTCAGTTCTGAAATCGGCGGCACGGTCAGCGTGATCGACCCGGCGACGCAGCAGATCACCAAGAAGATCAGCTTCGAGATCCCCGGCGTGCTGCCCGAGGCGATCCAGCCGGTCGGCGTGCGCGTCACCGCCGACGGCAGCAAGGTCTTCGTCGCCCTGGGCCCGGCCAACCGCGTCGCCGTGATCGACGGCGAAACGGACGAGGTCCAGGATTACCTGCTGGTCGGCCAGCGGGTCTGGCAGATGGCCTTTACCCCGGACGAGAAATACCTGTTCACCACCAACGGCAATTCCAACGATGTCTCGGTGATCGACGTGGCGGCGCTGAAGGTCGTCAAATCCGTGCCCGTGGGCCAGCAGCCCTGGGGCGTGGTCGTCGCGCCCAACTGATGAGCGTTCAAGAGGGAGGAAGAACCATGACCCGTTTGCTGACCATCCTGCTAATCATGGCCGGGCTGGCCGCCCCTGCCGCGGCGCAGGAAACCGCGCCCGAAGCCAGCCCCGAGGCCGGCGCCGCAACCGACGGCGCGGCCGCGGCCGAGCAGGATGACGATGACGACGACGATGATGATGGCGGCGAAGCAGCCGATGCCGCCGGGGGCGTGCACGAGGCGGGGGCCAAGTTCGATTACGGCTTCTCGGGGATCATGGCGCGCGACAACCGCACCGACCTGGCGCCGTTGACGCTGGCCTCGGGCAAGCCGGTGGCAACCGCGGAATACAAGCTGAAATCGGGCGGCTTCTATCGTCTCGACATCAATGCGGATGGCAGCCAGGAACTGGCGCTGTCGGGCGGCGACTTCTTCCGCGCGATCTGGATCAACGAGGTGGTGATCAACGACATCGAGATCCGGCCGATGGGCGTGCATTCGCTGGAATTCGACGATGCCGGCACCGCGACGATCAGCTTCATCGCCATCGTTCCGGGCCGCTATACGCTGTCGATCCCCGGCTCGCAGGGCGAAACCCAGCAGGCGGTGTTCAATATCCAGTAAGCAGGAGGGGCGGAGCCCCGGCCCCGCCCTTTGCCAGATGCCGCAGGACGCGCTTTCCATCCAGCATGTCAGCCACAGTTTCGGCCGCTTCCCCGCGCTGAAGGATGTGTCGCTGACCGTGCCGCGCGGCGGCTTCACCGCGCTGCTGGGGGTGAACGGCGCCGGCAAGACCACGCTGTTCTCGCTGATCACCCGGCTTTACGACAACCGCTCGGGCCGGATCGAGGTGGCGGGCCACGACCTGCGCCGCCAGCCCGGTGCGGCGCTGGCGCGGCTGGGGGTGGTGTTCCAGTCCCGCGCGCTGGACGCCGACCTGACCGTGGCGCAGAACCTGGACTATCACGCCGCGCTGCACGGCATCCCGCGGCGCGAGGCGCGGGCGCGCAGCATCGAGGTGCTGGCGCAGGTCGATCTGTCGGACCGGCTGCATGCCAGGGTCTCGGCGCTGTCGGGCGGCCAGCAACGCCGGGCCGAGATCGCCCGCGCCCTGATCCACCGCCCCGAGATCCTGCTGCTGGACGAGCCGACCGTCGGGCTTGACGTGAAATCCCGCGCCGAGGTGGTGGCGCTGACCCGTGGGCTGACCCGCGGCGGGGTCTCGGCGCTCTGGGCCACGCATATCCTGGACGAGATCCGCCCCGAGGACGGGCTGGTCATCCTGCACAAGGGCGAGGTGCTGGCCCGCGGCAATGCCGGCGCCATCGGCGGCGACGACCTGACCGCGACCTTCCTGCGCCTGACGGGGGAACAGGTATGAGCGCGCGCCACCCGGCCGGACCGCGCCTGACCCCGCGCATGTGGCTGACCGCTTTCCTGGGCATTGCCCGGCGCGAGACCCTGCGCTTCGTCAACCAGCGCGGCCGTTTCCTGGCGGCGCTGGTGCGGCCGCTGGTCTGGCTGTTCATCTTTGCCGCCGGGTTTCGCGCCGTGCTGGGCCTGTCGATCACGCCGCCCTACCAGACCTATGTGCTTTACGAGGTCTATGTGACCCCCGGCCTTTGCGCGATGATCCAGCTGTTCAACGGCATGCAAAGCTCGCTCTCGATGGTGCATGACCGCGAGACGGGGGCGATGCGCACCCTGCTGGTCAGCCCGTTTCCGCGCTGGTTCCTGCTGGCCAGCAAGCTGGTCGCCGGGGTGATCGTGTCGATCATCCAGGTCTATGCCTTCCTGGTCATCGCCTGGTTCTGGCGGGTCGAGCCGCCGCCCGTCGGCTATCTGGCGGTGCTGCCGGCGCTGTTCCTGTCGGGGCTGATGCTGGGGGCGATGGGGCTGTTCCTGTCCTCGGCCATCCGCCAGCTGGAAAACTTCGCGGGCGTGATGAATTTCGTCATCTTCCCGATGTTTTTCGCCTCCAGCGCGCTTTACCCGCTGTGGCGGATGAACGAAAGCTCGCCGCTGCTGCACGACATCTGCGCGGCCAATCCCTTCACCCATGCGGTGGAGTTGATCCGCTTTGCCCTTTACGCGCGCTTCGATCTTCTGTCCTTCTTGGTGGTGTCGGGTTGCCTGATCCTGTTCTTTGCAGGGGCCGTCATCATGTATGATCCGGCCAAGGGGCTCTGGGCCCGGCGAAAGGGGGGAGCATGAGATACCTGGTTCTGGCGCTTTGCCTGGCCGCCGGTGCCGGCGCGGCGCGGGCGGAAAACGGCACCGATCCCGACTGGCCCTGCGTGCAGCGCAAGCAGCCGCACCTGTCGCTGGGCCAGATGTGGAGCGGGCCCGAGCCGGACGAGGCCGCGCGCGAGCTGGCCCGCACGCCCGAGATCGCCGCCCTGGCCGACCGGCTGGAGCAGCGCCGCCTGCCGCTGGCCGAGGCCGAGGCCGAGATCGCCGAATTTGCCAGGGATGCCGACAACCAGAAGCTGACGGCGCTGATGGTGGCGATCTTCGACCGGATCGAGCCGCATCGCGCGGCGCTGATCGCCGGTATCGCGCGCTATGGCCACAAGCAGGTCGATCTGGCACAAAGGATCGAGGATCACCGTGCCAAGATGGAACAGATGCAAAAGGCAGAAACGCCCGATTTCGACGCCATCGACGCCGAGGAAGAGCGGCTCGACTGGGACATGCGCATCTTCCAGGACCGCCAGCAGGCCCTGACCTATGTCTGCGAGACGCCGGTGATCCTGGAGCAGCGGGTGTTCGCGCTGGCCCGCGCCATCGCGGCGGGGCTGCGATGAACCCGGTTCCCGCCGTCATCCTGGCCGGGGGCCTGTCGCGCCGCATGGGCGGCGGCAACAAGGCGCTGCGGATGCTGGCGGGAGAGACCCTGCTGTCGCGGGTGATCGCGCGGCTTGCGCCGCAATGCGGGATGCTGGCGCTCAACGCCAATGGCGAGGCGGAGCAATTCGCGGCCTATGGGCTGCCGGTGATCGCCGACGGCATCGGCGGCTTCGCCGGGCCCTTGGCC
Source organism: Paracoccus pantotrophus (assembly GCF_008824185.1). NCBI lineage: Bacteria > Pseudomonadati > Pseudomonadota > Alphaproteobacteria > Rhodobacterales > Paracoccaceae > Paracoccus > Paracoccus pantotrophus. The sequence goes on along the minus strand of NZ_CP044426.1, from coordinate 2,157,460 downwards.
GGGGTCCTGGCCGGCATGGAATGGGCGGCGGGCGAGGGCGCCCAGAGCGTGGTCAGCGTCAGCGTCGACACGCCCTTTCTGCCCGAGGATCTGGTGCATCGGCTGCGCGAGGCGGCCGGCCGCTCGGGCATGGCCATCGCCGCAAGCCCGGATGACAGCGGGCAGTTGCGCGACCATCCGACCTGCGCGCTCTGGCCGGTCGCGCTGCGCGGGGAGTTGCGCGAGGCGCTGGAATCGGGGCTGCACCGGATCGGCCAGTTCGCGGCCGCGCATGATCCGGGGCGGGCGGTGTTCGACAGCCGCCCCCTGGACCCGTTCCTGAACCTCAACACTCCCGAGGATCTGGCCCGCGCCGCGCGCCTGCTCTAGACGCCGTAGCGGCTGAGCAGCCGGTGCAGCGCGATGGCCACCGCCCTGGCGAAGATCACCGTCATCACCGACAAGACCAGCAGCGCGGCAAAGACCAGGTCGGTCTTCATCCGGCCGTTGGCATGGATCATCAGCGCGCCCAGGCCGCGCGCGCCGCCGACCCATTCGCCGATCACCGCGCCGATGGGCGCATAGACCGCCGCCAGCCGCAGCCCGGTGGCCAGGCTGGGCAGCGCCGCCGGGATGCGCAGGTGGCGCATGATGCGGATGCGGCCGGCGCCCATGACCTGCGCCAGGTCCAGCGCCGCCTGCGGCGTGCGCATCAGCCCGTCCAGGAAGGCGCTGGCCACCGGGAAGAACACGATCAGCACGGTCATGGCGATCTTGGGCGCCATGCCGAAACCCAGCCACAGCGTCAGGATCGGCGCGAGCGCAAAGACCGGGATGGTCTGGCTAAAGGTCAGGATCGGCCGCAGCACGTCGGCCAGCCTCTGCGAGAACCCCATCGCCACCGCGAGAGCGGCGCCGAGCGTGGAGCCGAGGATGAAGCCCAGCATCACCTCGGTCAGGGTGAAGCCGGCATGGCGGGCGATCTCGGCCCGGTTCAGCCACAGCGCCTCGGTCACGGCCAGCGGCGAGGGCAGCAGGAAGGGCGGCATGCCGGCCAGCCAGATCACCCCCTGCCACAGGGCCAGGATGGTGACGGCCAGGGTCACGACGGTTCTCATGCCATCATCCCCCGCATCAGCTCGGCTTGCAGCGCCAGCACCTCGGGCGCGTCATAGGGCCGGGCGGCGCCTTTCGGGCGCGGGGCGGGCCGGGGCCATTCGGTCAGCCCCGTCCCGCGCAAGAGCAGGATGCGGTCGCCGAGCCGCGCGGCCTCGGCGGGGTCATGCGTGACCAGGAGCACCGTGCGGTCGTCGAGCAGCCGCGCCGCGAGATCCTGCATCTGCGCCCGCGTGCGCGCGTCCAGCGCCGAAAAGGGCTCGTCCAGCAGCACCAGCGGCCGGTCCTCGAACAGCGTCCGGGCCAGGGCTGTGCGCTGGCGCTGGCCGCCCGACAGGTTGGCGGGCAGGTGATGGGCGCGGTCGGCCAGGCCCACGGCCTTGATCAGACGGGCCGCGCGGGTGGCGGGGTCGGCCGGGGGCTCTGCCCCCGCCCATCCGGCCCCTCGATGGGGCCGGATGGGCGTCCCCCGGGATATTTGGACAAGAAAGAAGCCCGCAGCGTGCCGCGCAGGCGCGCGCCCAGCGTGACATTGCCGGTCACGTCCAGCCAGGGGATCAGGCCCGGATCCTGCGCCATCAGGGCAACGGGCTGGTTGCGCGTCACCTCGCCCTCGAAGCGCGCGCCGGTTTCCAGTCCGGCGATCAGCCGCAGGATGGTCGATTTGCCGACGCCCGAGGGGCCGAGCAGGCAGGTCCAACCGCCGGGTTCCAGCACCAGGTCTACCGGCGCGAACAGCGGCGCCTCGCCGACCCAGGCGCGGCCGCGAACCGAGGCCGCCGCGGCGGTCATGCGCGGCCCAGCTCCCAGAAGGCGACTTCGAGCCGCGTGGCGGTGGCGAAGCGATCCGACAGCGCGGCCCAGCGCGGGCTTTGCCGGGGCGTATCGCCCAGCCGCTTGCGGAGGGCATTGTCCAGCAGCTCGCCGGCCGAGATGCAGGCGGCCTGGTATTCGGCGCCGGCATAGGTGTCGATCCATTCGCGATAGGGCGTGTCGGGTGCCGCCTCGGCCTGGAGCCGCAGTCCGATTTCGCCATAGCCCAGCACGCAGGGCATCAGCGCCGCCAAGAGGTCAAGGAAATCGCCCGAATAGCCGGATTCCAGAACATAGCGGGTATATGCGATATTGGTGACGGCCTCTTGCGCATTGGCCAGCACCTCGGGGCCCATGCCGGCGCGGGCGCAGGTCTGCACATGCAGGCCCATCTCGTGATCCAGAAGCGTGTGGACCGTGGCCGAACAGGCCCGCATCTCGTCGAGGTCTCCGGCCTTGACCACCGCCAGCGCCCAGGCGCGCGAGAAGTTTTGCAGGAACAGGTAATCCTGTACCAGATAGGTCAGGAAGCGCGATTGCGGCAGCGTGCCGTCGCGCAGCCCTTCGACGAAGGGGTGGCGGGTATAGGCGTCCCAGTCGGGCTGCGCCGCGGCCCGCCAGGCGGCGAAGGCGTCTCCGTAGCGGCTCATTGCGCCGCCCCCATGTCCTGCGCCGCCACGTCCAGGGCCAGGTCCGAGACCGGCAGCACGCTGTCGACCAGCCCGGCCTCGTGCAGGAAGGCTTCGAACCGGGCATAGCGGCCCTGGTCCAGCGCCGCCGGCGATTGCGAGAAGCGCGGCAGCGTGTCCTTCCAGGCTTCGGCGTTCAGCTCGTCCTTGAGATCGGGCGCGGTGGCCGAGAACAGCTCCCAGGCCTCGTCCGGGTGGTTGACCATGTATTGCGCGCCGCGTTCGACCGCGTGCAGCAGGCGGCGGGTGCGGTCCAGGTCCAGATCGGCCGGGTTGGCGACGAAGATCAGCTCGTCATAGGTCGGCACGCCCTGTTCCTCGACGAAGAAGCATTTGCCCTGAGTGCCCTCCAGCCGCATCTGCGTCAGCTCGAAATTGCGATAGGCGCCGATGGTGGCGTCGACCTGGCCGGCGATCAGCGCCGGCGACAGCGACCAGTTCACGTTCACCATCTCGACATCCTGCATGGTCAGGCCGGCGGTCTTGAGGATCTGGCCGACCAGCGCCTCCTCGACGCCCGAGACGGAATAGCCGATCTTCCTGCCCTTGAGGTCGGCGATCTCCTGCACCGGGCCGTCGGCCTTGACCATCAGGCAGTTCAAGGGCGTCGCGACCAGGGTGCCGACGCGTTTCAGCGGCAGGCCCTCATGCACTTGCAGGTGCAGTTGCGGCTGGTAGCTGATGGCGTAATCGGCCTTGCCGGCGGCGACCAGTTTCGGCGGATCCGAGGGATCGGCGGGGGCGATGACTTCGACCTCCAGCCCTTCCTCGGCGAAGAAGCCCTTTTCCTGGGCCACGATGATCGGGCCGTGGTCGGGGTTCACGAACCAGTCCAGGATCAGCGTCACCTTGTCCTGGGCATGGGCGGGCAGGGCCAGCATGGCGAAGGCGGCGGCAAGGGTAAGGTGTTTCATCGGTCGTCGTCTCCAAGGGCCAGAAGGGTGATCTCGCCGCTCCAGCGGCGGGCAAGGGCGTCGGCGGCGCGCCACGAGCGCAGGCCGGAACGGCAGGCCAGCACCACGCGGCCGCCGGGATCGGGCAGGGGGCCCGCCGCGCCGTAATCGGGGATGCGCAGCGCGTCCGGCGTGGCCTTGCGCGGCGCCTCGTCCTCGGGGCGCAGGTCGATGACCAGGTCGGTCGCGCGGATCTCGTCGCGGGCGATGAAGCGTGGACCGGTCGCCTCGGGGGCGGTGTCGAAGCGGAACTGGCTGAAGCGGCCGTTGTCGAAGCGGATGAATTCGCCCAGCGGCGAGGGCGTGGTGCCCAGAAGCAGCCGCAGCGCCATCTGCGCCTGGATGCAGCCGAGCATGCCGACCACCGGGCCCAGCACGCCGGCGGTGGCGCAGGTCTGGCCGCTGTCGGGCGGGTCGGGGAACAGGGCGCGCAGGCTGGGGGCGCCCCCCTGCCGCTTGTCGCCGCAGAAGCCGCCGACATAGCCCGCAAGCCCCAGCGCCGAGGCCGAGATCAGCGGCTTGCCCGCCGCCAGGCAGGCGTCCGAGAGCGTGTAGCTGGCGGCATAGCTGTCGGCGCAATCCAGCACCACATCAGCCGCCGCAACCAGCGCCGGGGCGTTCAGGGGGGTCAGCCGGTCCGCCAGCGCCTCGATCTCCACCGCGGGGTTCAGCCGGGCCACGGCCTGTGCGGCGGCGCGGACCTTGGGCTGGCCGATATCCTTCATGCGGTAAAGCGGCTGGCGGTGCAGGTTGGTCTCCTCGACCGTGTCGGGGTCGATCAGGGTGATGCGGCCGATACCGCTGCCGGCCAGGTATTGCAGCACCGGCACGCCCAAGCCCCCGGCGCCGACGACCAGCGCATGGGCGGCGCCGATGCGCTCCTGCCCCTCGGCGCCGATCTCGGGCAGGACCATCTGGCGAACATAGCGGTTCATGCCGCCACCCGCAGCCATTCGCGGATGCGGCCCTCGGGGTCGGGGTTGAGCGTGATGTCGGTCACGGCCGAGGCCAGGTCGGCGCCGGCGGCGAAGGCTTCCAGCGCGCGCTCCGGGGTGACGCCGCCGATGGCGACCAGCGGCGTCGCGCCGACCAGCTTGCGCCATTCCCGCACCCGGTCCAGCCCCTGCTGTTCCCATTTCATCTTCTTCAGGATCGTCGGCCAGACCGGTCCCAGCGCGACGTAATCGGGCCTGAGCGCCAGCGCCCGGTCCAGTTCGGCATGGTCGTGGGTCGAGACGCCCAGCCGCAGCCCGGCCTTGCGGATCGCCGGAATGTCGGCGGTATCCAGATCCTCCTGCCCCAGGTGGATGAAGTCGCAGCCCAGGTCGATGGCGGCCTGCCAGTGGTCGTTGACGACCAGCGTGGCGCGATGTTCGCGGCACAGCTCCTGGCACAGCGCCAGCTCGCCCAAGAGCCGGGCGGGGGGCTGGTCCTTGATGCGGATCTGCACCAGTTTCACGCCCAGCGGCAGGGCGCGGCGCAGCCAGTCGCTGCTGTCGAAGATCGGGTAAAAGCGCGGCAATCTCATCCCAGCACCGCCATGCCGAAGAGGGGGGTGGAAGGGGCGGCCATGTCGCGGGCCTCGATCGGGTTGGCGCCATGCGCCAGCTGCCCGGCCTCGATCGCCAGCGCCATGGCGCGGGCCATGGCCACCGGATCGCCGGCCTTGGCGACGGCGGTGTTCAGCAGCACGGCGTCATAGCCCAGCTCCATCGCCTGCGCCGCGTGGCTGGGCAGGCCGATGCCGGCATCCACGACCAGCGGCACATCGGGGAAATGCGCCCTCAGGCTGCGCAGCCCGTAAGGGTTGTTCAGCCCCCGGCCCGAGCCGATGGGCGCGCCCCAAGGCATCAGCACCTGGCAGCCCGCATCGAGCAGCCGGCCGCAGACCGAAAGGTCCTCGGTGCAATAGGGAAAGACCTGGAAGCCGTCCTCGGACAGCAGCCGCGCCGCTTCGACCAGCGCGATCACGTCGGGGCAAAGCGTGTCGTCGTCCCGGATCACTTCCAGCTTGATCCAGGGCGTCTCGAACAGCTCGCGCGCCATCTGCGCGGTCGTCACCGCCTCGCGCACCGAATGGCAGCCGGCGGTATTGGGCAGGACGGGGATGCCCAGCTCCTTGATCAGGCGATGGAAGTCCTGGCCTTCGCCGCCTTCGCGCCGCAGGCTGACGGTGGCGATGCCGGCGCGCGAGGCGCGGAACGCCTCGGCCATGATGGCGGGCGAGGGGTATTGCGCCGTGCCCAGCATCAGCGGGCTTGCGACTTCGGTTCCGTAAAAGACCGGCATCTCAGCCCCCCTGCATCGGCGCCACGACTTCCAGCGCGTCGCCATCCTTCAGCGTGGTCGCGGGCCGGGCGGCGGCGGGCAGGAAGGCGCCGTTCAGCGCCGTCGCCACCTTGGCCGCGCCCAATCCGATCTCGGCCAGCGCGTCCTGCACGGTCGGGCCGGTCAGATCGCGCGCCGCTCCGTTAAGGGTGATCTTCATCCATGAACTCCGGTTTCCGGCCCTCGACAAGGTAATCGGCGGCCATGCGGGCCACGGCGGGGGCCAGAAGATAGCCGTGGCGGTAAAGGCCGTTTGCGTAAAGCGTGCCGCCGCGCCGGCGCAGGCGGGGCAGGTTGTCCGGGAAGGCGGGGCGGGCATCCGAGCCAAGCTCGAGGATCTCGGCCTCGGCAAAGCCGGGATGCAGCGCATAGGCGGCCGACAGCATCTCGACCGCCGAGCGCGCGGTGACGCGATACTTGCCGCCGGTCTCCAGCATCGTGGCGCCGATCATGTAGACGCCATCGCCGCGCGGCACGAGATACAGGGGGATGCGCGGATGCAGCAGGCGGATGGTGCGGGTCAGCGCCACTTCCGGGCAGCGGATCACCAGCATCTCGCCGCGCACGCCGCGCAGGTCGGAAAGTTCGTCCCTGGCGGCCAGGCCGCGGGCATCGACGACAAGGCCGGTGGGCGTGCCCTCGGTTTCGATGGCGACGCCCTGCGCCTCCAGCCGGTCGCGCAGGGCCAGCAGGGCGGCGCGCGGGTTCAGGTGCGCCTCGGTGGCGAAATGCAGGCCGCGCGGGAAGCGGCCGGCCAGCTCCGGCTCCAGCGCCGCGACTTCCTCGCCGTTCACCGGCTGATGCGCCTCGGTCAGCCGGGCAAAGCGGTCGAGTTCCGCCCGGTCGCGCGAGGGCGCCAGGACCAGCGTGCCGCGGCGGATGACCTCGGCGCCATTCGCCTGCCACCAGTCGGCGGCATCGAGGCCCAGGCGCAGCACCGCCGGCTCGGCGCTTTCGGCCTCGCAATAGGGCGCCAGCATCCCGCCGGCGCGCCAGCTGCAGGCCTGGGATCCGGGCTTGCCGGCCGGGTCGATGATGCGCGGCAGGATGCCGCGCGCCGCCAGTTCGGTGGCGATGCACAGGCCCATGACCCCGGCGCCCAGGATGGTGATCTGGTTCATGCCTGCCTCCAGAACTCGTGGAAATGATGCACCGGGCCGTGCCCCAGTCCGACCGACAATTCGTCGGCGTGGGCGATGGCGGCCTGCAGCCAGCCATGGGCGCGGGTCACGGCCTGCGCCACCGTCAGCCCCTGCGCCAGCCCTGCCGCGATGGCCGAGGACAGCGAGCAGCCAGTGCCGTGGGTGTTGGGCGTCTGCTGGCGCGGGGCCGTCAGGGTCAGCGGCTGGGGCCCGACCAGAAGGTCGGTGCAGCTGTCTTCGGTCGCATGACCGCCCTTCATCAGCACATGGTCGGCGCCCAGGGCGCGCAGCGCCTCGCCCTGCTCGCGCATCTCCTCGGGCGTCGCGGCGGGGGGGCGACCCAGAAGCCGCGCCGCCTCGGGCAGGTTCGGGGTCAGCACGGTCGCCAGCGGGATCAGCTGCTCGCGCAGCGCCGAGACGGCATCGTCCGGCAAAAGCGCGTCGCCGGATTTCGCCACCATCACCGGGTCCAGCACCACCGGCACCGGATTGTCCGCCAGCAGCGCCGCCAGCCGGTCGGCGACGACCGTGATCACATCGGCGCCGCCGACCATGCCGATCTTGACCGCGCGCACCTCGAGATCGCCGAAGACCGCGTCGATCTGCGCCGCGACCATGGCCGGGCTGACCGCCTCGACCGCGGCGACGGTGCGGGTGTTCTGCGCGGTGATCGCCGTGATCACAGAGGCGCCATAGACGCCCAGCGCCGAGAAGGCCTTCAGGTCGGCCTGGATTCCGGCGCCGCCGCCGCTGTCCGAGCCGGCGATGGTCAGCGCGATGGGATGGGGCTGCAATCCCGACATGGCCCGCCTTTCGTTTCGGCCGGGCATGGGGACGCGGGGCGGATGGGTGGCGGCCTGGGATTGCGGGCCGCGTCACTCTACCCTTCCCTACGCCGGCATGACCCGGATCAGGTTCGATGGGTCGGTGCCGGGCACCTCTCAGCCCCGTGCGGGGCTCCCCAAGTGTATGAGTCTTCCGCGTGACACTAGGCCCCGGCGCCCCTTATTGCAAGGGCTGCGCGCGGCCGGCCCGTCGCGGCGCTGTCATGCATCCGTCCGCCTTGCCAGCCAAGATGGCCGGCGGGCGGCGGCGGTTTCGGGCTTTACACCGCCCGGAATTCCGGCCGATCTGGGCGCGGCGAAATGCGGAAGGATGCGATGAAAAGCGTGATTTTCGACCTGGGCGGGGTGCTGATCGACTGGGATCCGGCGTTGGCCTTTGCGGATGTCTTCACCAGCCGGGCCGAGGCCGAGACCTGGATGGCCCGCATCGACTTTCCCGGCTGGAACCGGATGCAGGACGGCGGGCGCAGTTTTGCCGAGGGGCTGGCCGCCGCCCGCGCCGAGCATGGCGACGAGGCGCGGCATCTGGCGGGCTATCTGGCGGCCTTTCCCGTCACCATAGAAAAGACCGTGCCCGGCAGCTGGGCGGTGGCCGAGGCGCTGCTGGCGCGCGGCGTGCCGCTTTATGCGCTGACCAACTGGTCGGCCGAGACCTGGCCGCATGCGCTGGAGCTGCATCCCCGGCTGGGCGGGCTGTTCGCCGACATCCTGGTCTCGGGCCAGGTCGGCGCGCTGAAGCCCGATCCGGCGATCTTTCGGCTGCTGATGGACCGCAACGGGCTGCGGCCCGGGGACTGCATCTTCATCGACGACAGCCCGGCCAATGTCGAGGGCGCCCGCGCGCTGGGCATGGACGGGATTCACTTTACCGGCGCCGAGGCGCTGGGCCGGGAACTGGCGCGGCGCGGGGTGATTTAAGGGGGAGGCTAGTCCGCTTTGCGGGGCGAAGCGGTCGGTCGGCTCTTGATGTTCCTGTCCCACAACGGTTAGAATCCCGGCATCGACCGAGTGGCAACTAGGGTTCCGGGCCGACCCATATGGGCCGCCGCAGGACCGAGCGTTGCAGAGACCGGGGGAGTTCCCTGGCTGCACCCAAGGGACAAAAGCCCAGGGGAGGAGACGTCGAGATCAACCGCGCCGATGGCGCAAAGGGGGTCTCAATGACGCTTGCCTCGCTGTTTCTTGTCGTTCTCGCATCCTTCATCCATGCCAGCTGGAACCTGCTGGCCAAACGTGCCGCCTCGGTCGGGCCGGTGTTCGTCTTTGCCTATAATCTGGTCGCCTGCGTCGCTTATGCGCCATGGGTGGCTTGGCTGCTGGTTCAGGGAGGCATCAACTGGACCAGGGAAGGCATCGGCTTTGTTCTGTTCAGCGGGCTGATTCATCTGGCCTACAGCCTCTGCCTGCAACGCGGCTACAGGGTGGCGGACTTGTCGGTGGTCTATCCGGTGGCGCGGGGGACCGGGCCGATGCTGTCCTCGATCGGCGCATTCCTGATCCTGGGGGAAAGCCCGACCGGCACGGGCCTGGTCGGGCTGGTCCTTGTCGTTCTCGGCATCATGCTGATCGCCACGCAGGGAAAGCTTGCCGCACTCACCCGCCCTGGCGGGCAGGCGGGTGTTCGGTGGGGCGCCGCGACGGGCGGGCTGATCGCCAGCTACACGGTGGTGGATGCCTATGCGGTAAAAGCCCTTGGCATCGCGCCGGTGGTGTTGGACTGGTTCTCGAACCTTTTGCGGTTCTTCCTGCTGCTGCCGCTGGTCCTCGCCAACCCTTACCGCTTCATGGAGGCGATGCGGGGCCATTGGTGGACCGCCTTCGGCGTGGGGCTGCTGTCGCCGCTGTCCTATATTCTCGTGCTTGCCGCACTGACGGGTGGCGCACCGCTCAGCCTTGTCGCACCGATGCGTGAAATGTCGATGATGGTCGGTGCGCTGATGGGGATGTTGATCCTGCGAGAGGCGGTCGGCCCGTGGCGGCTGGCTGGGTGCGGCGTGCTGATCGTGGGCGTGATCCTGTTGTCGGCATCGTGATGACCACGACGGCCAGCTTTGGGCTTACCCCTTATCCCACCAGCTTCGCCACATGGCGCAGCGCCAGCAGGTAGCCATTGACCCCGAAACCGGCGATCACGCCCTCGGCGCGCAGGCTGACATAGGAATGGTGGCGGAAGCTCTCGCGCTTGTGGACGTTGGAGATATGCACCTCGATCACCGGCCCGTCGAAGGCGTTCAGCGCATCCAGAATCGCCACCGAGGTATGGGTGAAGGCGGCGGGGTTGATGACGATGGCTTGCGCCTTCAGCCGCGCCTCGTGGATCAGGTCGATGATCGCGCCCTCGTGGTTCGACTGGTGGAAGGCGATGTCCAGCCCCAGCTCGGACCCCAACGCCTTGCAGTCGCGCTCGACGTCGGCCAGCGTGGTGCTGCCATAGATCTCGGGCTGGCGCTGGCCCAGCAGGTTCAGGTTCGGGCCGTTCAGGACATAGACGGTGGGCATGGCAATCTCCGCGACGATGGGGGCAATCTAGCCCAGTTCGGCCAGAAAGATATAGCCCGCGCCGTAGATCGTCTTGATCAGCCGCGGGTTCTTGGGATCCTCGCCCAGCTTGGTGCGCAGGCGCGAGATGCGCACGTCCATCGCCCGGTCGAAGCTTTCGCCCGCCGTGCCGCCCAGCGTCTCAAGCATCTGCGCGCGCGAGATCAGCCGGCGCGGATTGTCGAGAAACAGCCGCAAGACCTCGGCCTCGGCATGGGAGATCGGGGTCTCTGCGCCCTCGGGCGAAGTCAGGGTATAGCGGTCGAAATCCGCGGACCAGCCGGCAAAGCGGACCTGCTGGCGGCCGGGGCCGGCATCGCGCTGGGGCTTGCGCAGCCGGGCGCGGATGCGGGCCACGACCTCGGCCGGCTCGAAGGGCTTGATGATGTAGTCGTCGGCGCCCAGCTCAAGGCCCGTCACGCGGTCCTGCACCTGCGCCCGGCCCGAGATGATGATGATCGCCGCGCCGGATTCGCTGGCCAGCCGGTGCACCAGCGCCAGCCCGTCGCGGTCGGGCAGGCCCAGGTCGATCAGGCAGGCATCGGGCTGGATGCGGCGCAGCGCCGCCTCGAATTCGGTGGCGCGGGCGAAGCCTATGGTGCGAAAGCCCGCCTCCTCCAGCGCCGCGGACAGCAGGCGGCGGATTTCGGGTTCGTCGTCGAGAATGGCGATCAGGGGGGCGTCAGTCATCTGTCTCTGCCATGGCCACGGCCAGTTCGGTGTCGCCAAAGGGCTTGGTCAGGACCGGGCAGTCAAGCCCCGATCTGCGCGGATCGCCCGGCGGCAGCGCCGTCATCAGCACCAAGGGCAGGCCGCGGCCCAGCAGATCGGCGCCCGAGCCGTCGCCCAGTTGCAGGTCGGACAGGATCATGGTCAGTCCGGACAGGTCGGTCAACCCGCGTGCCTCGGAGAGCGAGCCGGCTTCGATCACCGAATGGCCCTGGGCGGTCAGCATCTCGCGGATATGGGCGCGGATGGCGTCGTCATCCTCGACCAGCAGCACCAGCTGCGGGCGGGCGGCGCGCAGCGGCAGGCGGATGGTCACCTGCGCGCCGCCGCCCTTGGCATTGCCCAGCCGGAGGGTGCCGCCCGCCAGCTTGATCTGGTCATAGACCATGGACAGGCCAAGCCCGGTGCCCTGGCTGCCCTTGGTGGTGAAGAAGGGCTCGGTCGCGCGCGCCAGCGCCTCGGCCGAGAAGCCGGGACCGGTATCGGTCACCGCGATCTCCAGCCACCTGCCGGCGGGGTGGGCCTCGACCGTGATGCGGCCCTGGCCCCGCATGGCGTCGCGCGCGTTCAGGATCAGGTTGAGCAGCACGTCCTGAAGCACGCCGGGGTCCAGCATCACCCGCGCCGGCAGATCGCCCAATCGGGTGTCGAGCGTGACGCCCGCGCCCAGCGTCGGCCGGGTCATCGCCGCCAGGTCGTCCAGCATGGCGCGCAGATCGACCGGCTGCGGCTGGTGCTCGCGCCTGCCGGTCAGCGCCGAGATGCCGTCGAGCAACCGCACCCCGCGCCGGGCGGCGGCCAGCGTGGCCTGCACGTCCTCGGCCTGTTCCGGCGCCAGCCCGGCGCGCGCCAGCCGTCCCTGAAGGCCCAGGATGATGGTCAAGAGGTTGCCGAAATCATGCGCCAGCCCGGATGTCATCTGCGCTGCCACCGCGCGCTTCGCCGCATGGGTCAGCGCCTCGCGCGCCTGCACCTCGGCGGTGACGTCGGTGGACAGGATATAGACGCCGCGCCCGTTCTGGTCCGGGGTCAGCGCGATGCGGATGCGCCGTCCCGAGGGCGGGTGCGTGATCTCGAACACCTGCGGCTGGCCGGCGATGGCGCGGTCCAGATGCGGGCGGATGCGGGCGAAGGTCTCGGCGCCCAGCACCGTTTCGCATTGGCAGCCGATGATCGCGCGATTCGCGCCGGGAAACACCATCGAGATCTGGTTGTTCGAGAAGGTATAGCGATAGTCGCGGTCCATATGCGCGATATGGGCCGGGACCATGGCGGTGACATGGCGGGTGCGCGCCTCGGATTCGGTCAGGATGCGCTTGGCCTCCTCCAGCGCGGCATTGGTCGCGGCCAGCGCCCGGTTCGCGGCCGACAGCCGCTCGGCATTTTCCAGCACCAGTTCGGAGAGTTCCTCGGAGCGGGCGCGCAGCAGCGCCTCCTGCCGCTTGATATGGGTGATGTCAGTATAGACCGCGATCCAGCCGCCCTGGCTGAGCGGCGCCCCCTCGACCGAGATCCAGCGGCCGTCGGCGCGCTTTCTTTCCATGTAATGCGGCTGGAAGGTGCGGGCCTGGTCCACGCGCTCGCGGATGGCGGCCTCGGGGTCGTCCTGGGGGCCGTATTCGCCGCGATGCACCAGGTAGCGGATCGTATCCTCGAAGGTGGCGCCGGTGCGGGTCAGCTCGTCCGGCAGGCCGAACATGGCCTGATAGGGGCGGTTGCAGACCGCCAGCCGCAGCTCGGCGTCGAAGATCGAGATCGCCTGCTGGATCAGGTTCAGCCCCGAGCGGGTCAGTTCGGCGTGCCGGTCGTTCGAAGGCGTGCCCATTCCTGGCATTGCGCGGTCCCTGTAACAATTTGTAGGATTCAGGAAAAACTGACGCAAGAATTGCCGCAGTAAGCTGCGATTGCCAGAGGGAAGAGGAGCCCTGACGGCAAGGGGAGGATACATGCAGAACGCTGAGGCGGCCCAGGCCGGTTTGCAGTCGATTCCAGCGTTGCTGGCGCGCAATGCCGAACGCTTCGGCAATCGGCCCGCCTATCGGGAAAAGGAATTCGGGATCTGGCAAAGCTGGACCTGGGCCGAGGCCGCGGCCGAGATCCGCGATCTGGCGCTGGGCCTTCTGGTGCTGGGCCTGAACCGGGGCGACCATGTCGCCATCATCGGCCGCAACCGCCCGGCGCATTACTGGGCCATGGTCGCGGCGCAGATGTGCGGCGCGGTGCCGGTGCCGCTGTATCAGGACGCGGTGGCCGACGAGATGGCCTATGTGCTGAACCATTGCGGTGCGCGCTTCGTGGTCTGCGGCGACCAGGAGCAGGTGGACAAGGTGCTTGAAGTCGGCGACCGCGCCCCCTCGGTCGAGCATATCGTCTATACCGACAAGCGCGGCATGCGGAAATACGACCACTCCCACATGAACGCGCTGGCGGATGTGCAGGCCGAGGGCCGCGCCGCCCAGCAGCGGCTGGGCCACGAACTGGACGCGCGCATCGCCGCGCTGGGCTACGGCGATACCTGCGTGATGCTGTATACATCGGGCACCACCGGCAAGCCCAAGGGCGTGGTGCTGTCGAACCGCAACATCATCGAGACCGCCAGGAACAGTGCCGCCTTCGATCGCCTGACCGAGCGCGAGGAGGTGCTGGCCTATCTGCCGATGGCCTGGGTCGGCGACTTCATCTTTTCGGTCGGACAGGCCTATTGGGCCGGATTCACCGTGAACTGCCCCGAGGGCGCGCATACGATGATGACCGACCTGCGCGAGATCGGACCGACCTATTTCTTCGCCCCGCCCCGCGTCTTCGAAGGGCAGCTGACCTCGGTGATGATCCGCATGGAGGATGCCGGCCGCTTCAAGCGCTGGCTGTTCCGGCACTACATGGAGATCGCCCGCCGCGTCGGCCCGGCGCTCCTGGACGGCAGGCCGGTGGGCGCGCTGGACCGGCTGCGCTATGCCCTGGGCAACCTGCTGGTCTATGGCCCGCTGAAGAACACCCTGGGCTATTCGCGCATCCGCGTCGGCTATACGGCGGGCGAGGCGATCGGTCCCGAGATCTTCGATTTCTACCGCAGCCTCGGCATCAACCTGAAGCAGCTCTACGGCCAGACCGAGGCCTCGGTCTTTATCACCCAGCAGCCGGACGGGCAGGTGCGTTCGGACACGGTCGGCGTGCCCTCGCCCGGCGTCGAGCTGAAGATCGCCGAGAATGGCGAGGTGTTCTACCGCTCGCCCGGCACTTTCGTGGAATATTACAACAATCCCGACAGCACCGCCTCGACCAAGGATGCCGAGGGCTGGGTGGCGACGGGCGATGCCGGATTCTTCGAGGAGGCGACCGGGCATCTGCGCATCATCGACCGCGCCAAGGACGTGGGCCGCATGGCCGATGGCCGGATGTTCGCGCCGAAATATGTCGAGAACAAGCTGAAGTTCTATCCCAACATCCTGGAGGCGGTGGTGTTCGGCGCCGGCCGCGACATGTGCACGGCCTTCATCAACATCGACCTGACCGCGGTCGGCAACTGGGCCGAGCGCAACAACATCGCCTATGCCAGCTATCAGGAGCTGGCCGGCCATCCGCAGGTCTATGCCACCATCAAGGAGCATGTCGAGGCGGTGAACGAATCCGTGGCGCAGGATCCGATGCTGTCGGGCTGCCAGATCAGCCGCTTCCTGGTGCTGCACAAGGAGCTGGACCCCGACGACGGCGAGATGACCCGCACCCGCAAGGTGCGCCGCAACATCATCGCCGAGAAATATGCCGACCTGATCGCGGCGCTCTATGACGGCCGCGATACGGTCAGCACCCGGACGGAAGTGACCTACGAGGACGGCCGCAAGGGCGAGATCCGCGCGGTGCTGAAAATCGAGGAGGCCCGGACCTTCCCGACCCGGACCATGCAGAAGGTGGCTGCGGAATGACCATGCAAGAAGGCTATACCACCGCCGACGGCCGCCAGATCGGCGGCGTGCTGATGGACCTGAAGAACATCACCCTGCGCTTCGGCGGCGTCACGGCGATCAAGGACATCAGCTTCGACATCCGCGAGGGCGAGATCCGCGCCATCATCGGCCCGAACGGCGCCGGCAAGTCCTCGATGCTGAACGTGATCTCGGGCTTCTATGTCCCGCAAGAGGGCGAGATCTGGTTCAAGGGCCATCGCCGCGGCCCGATGAAACCCTATGAGGTGGCGCGGCTGGGCATTGCCCGCACCTTCCAGAACATCGCGCTGTTCGACGGCATGTCGGTCCTGGACAACATCATGACCGGCCGCCTGAACATGATGAAGGCGCCGATCTGGAGCCAGGCGCTGTGGTGGGGCCGGGCTGAGCGCGAGGAAGTGGAAAACCGCGAGCAGGTCGAGAAGATCATCGACTTCCTGGAGATCCAGAACATCCGCAAGACCCCGGTCGGCCGGCTGCCTTACGGGTTGAAGAAGCGCGTCGAACTGGCGCGGGCGCTGGCGGCCGAGCCCAAGATCCTGCTGCTCGACGAGCCGATGGCCGGCATGAACGTCGAGGAGAAGGAGGACATGTGCCGCTTCATCCTGGACGTGAACGACGAGTTCGGCACCACCATCGCCCTGATCGAGCATGACATGGGCGTGGTCATGGACCTCAGCGACCGGGTGGTGGTGATGGATTACGGCCGCAAGATCGGCGACGGCACCCCCGACGAGGTGCGCAGCAATCCCGAGGTCATCAGCGCCTATCTTGGCGTGGCGCACGAATAAGGGGACGGCGATGGAATTTCTGTATGCAAGCGAAGTCCTGCTGAACGGCCTGATGGCCGGGGTGATGTATTCGCTGGTCGCGCTGGGTTTCGTGCTGATCTACAAGGCCTCGGGGGTCTTCAACTACGCCCAGGGGGTGATGGCGCTGTTCGCCGCCATGACGCTGGTGGGCATCATGGAGGGCCGGGTGCCCTTCGCGCATCTGATCGGCGCCGCCTTCGGCGTGCATGTATCCAGCTTCGGCTGGACCGTGCCGGGATTGCTGGCGATCCTGCTCACGGCGCTGATCATGGTCGGCCTCGCCATCGCCATCGAGAAGCTGGTACTGAAGCACCTGGTCGGGCAGGAGCCGATCATCCTGTTCATGGCCACCATCGGCCTGGCCTGGCTCCTGGAAGGGCTCGGCGACGTGATGTGGGGCGCCGACGTGAAGGTGCTGGACGTCGGCCTGCCGCAGGGCATTTCCGAGACGGTCGAGGCGATGACCGATGACTGGCTGGGCTACGGCTTCTTCATCGACCGGCTGGACATCTGGGCGGCGGTCATCGCGGCGGCGCTGGTGGCGGCGCTGGTCGGCTTCTCGCAATATACCAAGCAGGGCCGGGCGATGCGCGCGGTGGCCGACGACCACCAGGCGGCGCTGTCGGTGGGCATCAGCCTGCAATTCATCTGGATCATGGTCTGGTCGATCGCCGGTTTCGTCGCATTGGTCGCGGGCATCATGTGGGGCACGAAATCGGGCGTGCAGTTCAGCCTCTCGTTGATCGCCCTCAAGGCGCTGCCGGTGCTGATGCTCGGCGGATTCACGTCGATCCCCGGCGCCATCGTCGGCGGTCTCATCATCGGCATGGGCGAAAAGCTGTTCGAATATTTCGTCGGCCCCATGGTCGGTGGCGCGACCGAGAACTGGTTCGCCTATGTGCTGGCGCTGATCTTCCTCGTCTTCCGGCCGCAGGGGCTGTTCGGCGAGCGCATCATCGAGCGGGTCTGACGATGAAAAGATTCTATGCCTCCGGCGGGGATATTTGGGCAAGAAAGAAGGGCGGAATCTCGCGTTCTTCCTTGGAGAAATATCCCGCGGGGGTGTGGGGGCGCGAAGCCCCACGGGCAAGGCGTGACGCTGGGAGGAACGGATGCTTTACCGCGAGGCGGGTGATTTCAAGACGAGCTATCGCGACGATGGCCAGACCTTTCCGATCCGGCTGGATCGCTGGGGCTATTACGCGATCCTGGCGGTGGCCTTCCTGGTCGTGCCCTTCGTCATCGACAGCTACTGGGCCAATGCGGTGCTGGTGCCCTTCCTGATCTATGCCATCGCCGCCATCGGGCTGAACATCCTGACCGGCTATGCCGGGCAGGTCAGCCTGGGCACCGGCGGCTTCATGGCGGTGGGGGCCTATGCCGTCTACAAGCTGATGGTCGCCTTTCCGGGCGTGCCGATCGTCATCCATATCGTGCTGGCCGGCGCGATCACGGCGGTCGTCGGCATGCTCTTCGGCCTGCCCAGCCTGCGGATCAAGGGTTTCTACCTGGCGGTGGCGACGCTGGCCGCGCAGTTCTTCCTGGTGTGGCTCTTCAACAAGGTGCCGTGGTTTTACAACTATTCGGCCTCGGGCCAGATCAACGCGCCCGAGCGCACCATCCTGGGCTGGGCGGTGACCGGGCCCGCCACCACCGCTTCGGCGAAATACCTGATCTGCCTTGTCTTTGCCGTCGTGCTGGCCTGGGTGGCGCGCAACCTGACCCGCGGCAGCGTGGGGCGCAAATGGATGGCGATCCGCGACATGGACATCGCCGCCGAGATCATCGGGGTGAACCCGCTGACCGCCAAGCTGTCGGCCTTTGCCGTCTCCAGCTTCTTCGTCGGCATCGCCGGGGCGCTGCTGTTCTCGGTCTACCTAGGCGCGGCCGAGGCCAGCGAGGCCTTCGGCATCAACAAGAGCTTCCTGGTGCTGTTCATGATCATCATCGGCGGGCTGGGCAGCATCTTCGGCAGCTTTGCCGGCGCCGCCTTCCTGGTGCTGCTGCCGGTCTTTCTCAAGAACGTGCTGGTGGCGCAGTTCGGCTGGCCGACCGACCTGGCCGCCCATATCGAGCTGATGATCGTCGGCGCGCTGATCGTGTTCTTCCTGATCGTCGAGCCGCACGGGCTGGCGCGTCTCTGGGCGCTGACGAAGGAAAAGCTGCGGCTCTGGCCGTTCCCGCATTAACGACCGGACAACCGGCGGACCAGAAAACCCTTGGGGAGGAGACCAAGATGAAACTGAAACTCGCAACTGTCGCATTGGGCGCCGTCATGGCGGCGGCCCCGGCCATGGCCGACCTGGTGGTGCCCAATCTCAGCTATCGCACCGGGCCCTATGGCGCGAACGGCACGCAATATGCCGATGGGTTCAACGACTACTTCACCCTGCTGAACGAACGCGACGGCGGCATCGGCGGCGAGAGGGTCCGGACCCCGGAATGCGAGACCGCCTATAACACCGAAAAGGGCGTCGAGTGCTACGAGGCGACCAAGGGCTCGGGCGCGCTGGTCTATAACCCGCTGTCCACCGGCATCACCTATCAGCTGATCCCCAAGGTCGCGGCGGACAAGATCCCGCTTTACACGCCGGGCTATGGCCGGACCTCGGCCAAGAACGGCAAGGTCTTCGAATGGGTGTTCAACGCCCCGGCGAACTACTGGGACGGTGCCAGCGTGGCGATCAAGTATCTGCTGGACCAGAACGGCGGCGACCTGAACGGCAAGAAGATCGCGCTGGTCTATCACAACTCGGCCTATGGCAAGGAGCCGATCCGCACCCTGCAGGAGCTTGGCAAGAAGCACGGCTTCACCCTGACCGAGCTGCCGGTCGATCCGCCCGGCCAGGAGCAGAAGAGCCAATGGCTGCAAATCCGCCGCGACAAGCCGGATTACGTGCTGATGTGGGGCTGGGGCGTGATGAACCAGACCGCCATCCAGGAGGCCGCCAACATCCGTTTCCCGATGGAGAATTTCATCGGCACCTACTGGTCGGGCTCGGAAGTGGACGTGAAGCCGGTGGGCGCCGGCGCCAATGGCTACAAGGCGCTGACGTTCCACGGCGTCGGCATGGATTACCCGATCTATGAGGACATGAAGAAACATGTCATCGAGCCGGGCAAGGCCTCGCAGGGCGGGCAGTTCGTCGGCTCGGTGCTGTATTCGCGCGGCATGTATGCGGCGGTGGTGATTGCCGAGGCGATCAAGAAGGCGCAGGAACTGGCCGGCACGCCGCAGATCACGCCGGCGCAGCTGCGCGACGGGTTCGAGGCGCTGGACATCACGCCCGAGCGCCTGGCCGAGCTGGGCCTGCCGGACTTCGGTCCCGAGATCAAGATGACCTGCGACAACCACGGCGGCAGCGGCATGGCGCGGCTGCAGCAATGGGACGCCTCGGCCGGCAAGTGGAGCCTGATCACCGAGTTCACCGAGCCGGACCAGGAGGTGCTGGACCCGCTGATCCTGGAAGACAGCGAGGCCTATGCCAAGGAAGCCGGCATCTCGCCGCGCTGCTGATCCCTTGCCCCGGCGGTCCGCCGCCGGGGCCTTTCACCCGCGCCTGGAGGGAAAGTCCATGTTCGACGCCGCGCCGCAACGCGAGACCCTGCTTGAGGTCAACAATATCGAGGTGATCTACAATCACGTCATCCTGGTGCTGAAGGGCGTCAGCCTGTCGGTGCCCAAGGGCGGCATCACCGCGCTTCTGGGCGGCAATGGCGCGGGCAAGACCACGACGCTGAAGGCGATCTCGAACCTGCTGCATTCCGAGCGCGGCGAGGTCACCAAGGGCACGATCAGCTATCGCGGCGAACGGGTGCAGGAGCTGGACCCGGCCAGCCTGGTCAGAAAGGGCGTGATCCAGGTGATGGAGGGGCGCCATTGCTTCGAGCACCTGACCATCGAGGAGAACCTGCTGACCGGTGCCTATACCCGCGGCGACGGGCGCGCCGCCATCGCCCGCGATCTCGAGATGGTCTATTCCTATTTCCCCCGCCTCAAGGAGCGCCGGAAAAGCCAGGCCGGCTATACCTCGGGCGGCGAGCAGCAGATGTGCGCCATGGGCCGGGCGCTGATGTCGCGCCCCGAGACGATCCTGCTGGACGAGCCCTCGATGGGCCTGGCGCCGCAGCTGGTCGAGCAGATCTTCGAGATCGTGAAGGCGGTGAACGAGGGCGAGGGCGTGACCTTCCTTCTGGCCGAGCAGAACACCAATGTCGCGCTGCGCTATGCCCATTACGGCTATATCCTGGAAAGCGGCCGGGTGGTGATGGACGGGCCGGCGGATGCGCTGCGCGAGAACCCGGACGTCAAGGAATTCTATCTCGGCATGTCCGACCAGGGCCGCAAGAGCTTTCGCGACGTGCGGTCCTATCGCCGGCGCAAGCGCTGGCTGGCCTGAGCGCAGAAAGGCACCCCCATGGCATTCTATGACAAGCTTGAAACCCGCAGCGCCGACGAGCGGGCATCATGGCTGGCGGCCGAACTGCCCGCCGCCGTCGCCCGCGCCGGCACGGCGCCGGGGCTGGCGCGCCTTCTGGGCGATGTCGAGCCCGGCCGGATCACCACGCGCGAGGCGCTGGCCCGGCTGCCGGTGATCCGCAAATCCGAACTCTCGGCCGCGCAAAAGGCCATGCCGCCCTTTGGCGGCTTCACCACCCGGCCGGCCCCGGATTTCGAGAACGTCTTCCAGAGCCCTGGCCCGATCTACGAGCCCGGCCGGCGCGGCGAGGACTGGTGGCGGCTGGGGCGTTTCCTGCATGCGGCGGGCGTGGGCCGGGGCGATATCGTCCACAACTGCTTCGGCTATCACCTGACGCCGGCGGGGATGATGTTCGAAAGCGCCGCCCGCGCCGTCGGGGCCGCGACCCTGCCGGCCGGCACCGGCCAGACCGAATTGCAGGTCCGCGCCGCGGCGGACATCGGCACCACCGTCTATGCCGGAACGCCGGATTACCTGAAGATCATGCTCGACAAGGCCGATGAACTGGGCGAGCGGCTGCGCCTGACCCGCGCCGTGGTCTCGGGCGGGGCGTTGTTTCCCAGCCTGCGGCAGGGTTACGCGGATCGCGGCATCGCCACGACGCAATGCTATGCCACCGCCGACTTGGGCCTGATCGCCTATGAATCGCCGGCCATGGAGGGGATGATCGTGGATGAGCGGGTGATCGTCGAGATCGTCCGCCCCGGCACCGGCACCCCGGTCCCGGATGGCGAGGTGGGCGAGGTCGTCGTCACCACGCTGAACCCGGATTATCCGCTGCTGCGTTTTGCCACCGGCGACCTGTCGGCGGTGCTGCCGGGGGCCAGCCCCTGCGGGCGCACCAACATGCGCATCAAGGGTTGGATGGGCCGCGCCGACCAGACCACCAAGATCAAGGGCATGTTCGTGCGCCCCGAGCAGGTGGCGGCGCTGGTGGCCCGCCACCCGGAAATCTCACGCGCTCGTGTGGTCGCAGACCGCGCCGGGGACATGGATGTGATGACGGTGCTGCTGGAAACCGGGGCCGATGATGCGGCAAGATACGAAGGAACGGTGTTGGATACACTGAAACTTCGCGGCCGGGTGGAACTGGTTGCGCCGGGCTCGCTGCCGAACGACGGCAAGGTGATCGAGGATCGGCGCAGCTACGACTGATTCCGGCCCCCCGGAATGAGGTTGCCCGATGCGCATCGCTGCCGTCCTGCTTGCCGCCCTGGTCGGGGCCGCGCCCGCCTGGGCCGAGAATCGCGCCGTCATCATCGGCAATGCCGATTATCGCAGCGCCCCCGACCTGGCCGGCTCGGATACCATGGCGCTGGCAAAGGCGCTGCGCGAGGCGGGCTTCACCACCCAGCAGGGCCTCGATCTCGAGGCCCGGCCGCTGCGCCGGCTGCTTGAATCGCTGGCCCGCGCCGATGCCGATCCCGGCGCGCGCATCGTGGCGCTGAACGGCCGCTTCCTGCATGATGCCGAGGAAACCTGGTTCATGGGCACCGATGCCGATACGCCCGGCCCGGCGGCGGCCGGGGGGCAGGGCGTGCCGCTGTCGCTGGTCATGCGGCTGATGGCGGGGGGCGATCCGGGCGCGGTGCTGATCCTGGGCACCGATGCGCAGCAGATGCCGCACCGGCCGGGGCTGGAAAACGGCATCGGCGCGCTTCGGCCGCCGGCCGGGGTCTCGGTCGTCACCGGCCCGCCCGAGGCCGGCGCCCGCGCCCTGGCCCGGCTGCTGGACGGGGCGACGCTGGCCCAGGCCAGCGCCGGCCGGGCGCTTTCCCTGCTGCCCGAGGCTGCAGGCGACCTGCGCCCGGTGCCGCCGCGCAAGGCTGCCGACGCCCTGGCCGATGACCGCGACGCCTGGGCCGAGGCCGCGGTGGCAGATACCGCCCTGGCCTATCGGGATTATCTGGCGCGCTTTCCGCAGGGGATCTACGCCGCGGATGCGCGCGACAGGCTGGCGCAGATCGGCCGTGCGCCGGGGGTGCGCCATGCCGACCGCGCCGCCTGGAGCCTGGCTGCCGCGACCGATACGGCCGCCGCCTATGCGACCTATCTGAAGCAGTTTCCCGCCGGGCCCCATGCCGGCGCCGCCCGCAAGCGGCTGGCCGAATTGCGCCCCGTCCCACCCGCAAGGCCCGCCTCGCAGCCCGCGTCGGCGGTGGCGGCCGAACAGGCGCTTTCCCTCGGCCCGGCCGGCCGGGCGGCCGTCCAGCGCCACCTGTCCCGGCTTGGCCTGCAGCCGGGCGCGGCCGACGGCGTCTTCGGCCCGCGCACGCGCCTGGCGATTTCGGGCTGGCAGCGCGCCAACGGGCTGGCCGTCACCGGCCACCTGACCGGGCCGCAGGTGCGGATGATCGCCGAGCAGGCCGAAGGCCGCGCCACCGAGGCCGCCGCCCAGGATCGCGCCTTCTGGCGGCAAAGCGGCGCAAGCGGCGATGCCGGGGGGCTGCGCGCCTATCTCGACCGCTATCCCCAGGGCATCCATGCCGAGGCGGCGCGACGCCAGCTGGCCGGGGCCGGCACCGGTCAGGACGCCCCCCATGGCGACGAGGCGACATGGCGCTGGGCCCGCCGCCAGGGCTCGGCCGCGGCCTATGAGACCTATCTGGAACGCTTCCCCTCGGGCATCCATGCGCCGGCCGCGCGGGAACGCCTTGCCACCCTGCGCGCCGGCGTCGAGGCGGCGCGGCGTGAAGAGGCGGGGCTTGACCTCACCCCCGCGACCCGCCGCCTGATCGAGGAGCGGCTGCGCGCCGCCGGCATGCAGCCGGGTCCGGCCGAGGGCGAGTTCACCGAGGAAACCCGCGCGGCGCTGCGCCGCTACCAGGCGGCGCGCAACCTGCGCGTCACCGGCTATGTGACCCGGCAGACGATCTCGGGCCTGCTGGCGGATGTCCTGCGCTAGTCGCTGACAACGGGAAGCATCGCGCTTTCGTCATGCCGGCAGGGGCTGCATCGCGGCGCAGGTGCCCTGCAACGCCTGCAAGGCGAGCTGGCGGCGCTGATTTCCTTCGCGGGGTTCGTGCTGCTTGCACCGATGGCCGCCCTGGGCCAGGGCATGCGCCGTGCCGCCTTGCTCCGACTGGGGGAGTGAACGCTTGCCGCCAGCCAGCCACTCGCCGGCATCTGTCCGCGGTTTGCGCGCCGCCCCCTGCCGCGCCGCCGCGGCGATCCTGCCGGACCGCTGCGGTGGCCCAAGGATCTCGCCCGGATCCCTGCCGCGTTGACGGCGGGTCGGCCCTGTCGCGCTTCCCATCTTCTTCCTTGTGGAAATATCCACGGGGGTGTGGGGGCAGTCAGCCCCCACTTGCTGCGCACCAGGGCCGAAATGCGAAAACGCCCGCGGCACAGGGCCTGCGGGCGTTCCGGGATTCAGCCGACCGGCCGTTCTCAGCCCTGGCGGGCCTTGAAGCGCGGGTTGGTCTTGTTGATGATGTAGATGCGGCCCTTGCGGCGCACGACTTGGCAGTCACGGTGGCGGCTCTTGAGCGAGCGGAGCGAATTGCGAACCTTCATCGGTCTTCTCCTATCGCGGCGCATCGCTAGGTCGCGCCTTGAAAACGAAATACCCCCGAAAAAGCCTCGGGGGCGCGAAATGAATGGTGGGCGGTACTGGGATCGAACCAGTGGCCACTACGATGTCAACGTAGTGCTCTACCGCTGAGCTAACCGCCCCCCGTCAGGTGATTCTGCCAGCCTGCGCCGCCAGATCGCCTGGATCGGCGTGTCTATAGCCACCTCGCCCAGGGGTTTCAAGCCCTCAATCGACGGCTATTGGCCTTCCTCGATCATGGTTTATAAATCTTCCTGTCTCGACCGTCCAGAATGGCGCCGTCTGCGCCGCCGGGGAAAGCCAGGATGACCAGGGAAGAGCCGACCTTCGATCTGATGCGGCCGCAATCGTGGCTGGGCGGGGTGATCTTTGCCTCGCCGCATTCCGGCCGGGCCTATCCCGACTGGTTCCTGGCCGAATCGCGGCTGGATGCGCAGCAGCTGCGCTCGTCCGAGGATGCCTTCGTGGACCGGCTGATCGCTCCGGCGCTGGAGCATGGCGCCATGATGCTGACCGCGCGGGTGCCGCGCTGCGTGGTGGACCTGAACCGCGGCCCCGAGGAGATCGACCCCCTGGTGGTGTCGGGCGCCGCGCCGGGGATCAGCAATCCGCGGATCATGGCGGGGCTGGGGGTGATTCCCCGCGTCGTCTCGCAGGGGCGCGTCATCCACGACCGGCCGATCCCGCGGGCCGAGGCCGAAAGCCGCATCGCCCGGCTGTGGCATCCCTATCACCGGGCGCTTTCGGCGCTGATCGACGAGGCGGTGGCGCAGTTCGGCGGCGCCATCCTGATCGACATGCATTCCATGCCGCGCGATGCGCTGACCCATCTGCCGCGCCCGCGTCCCGACATGGTGCTGGGCGACCGCAACGGCGTCTCGGCCGCGCCGCGGATCAGCGCCGGCGTGGCCGAGGCGGTGGCGGCCGAGGGCTTCCGGCTGCGGCGCAACTCGCCCTTTTCCGGCGCCTATATCACCCAGACCTATGGCCGGCCGCGCAACAATGTCCATGTCGTGCAACTGGAACTGGACCGCTCGCTCTACATGGACGAGGGGCGGATCGAGCCGCGCCCGGATTTCGAGCTGTTCCGGACCCGTTTTGGCCGCGTCGTCGCCCGGCTGGCGCGGCTGCGCCCGGATGCCAGCGACGCGGCCTTCGCCGCCGAGTGACCAAGGAAAGGAAATGCGATGCCGCCCGAAATCGCCGAGATGATCGGCCAGAACATCGCCCTGATCGTGCTGGCGGTGGTGATCCTGTTCGCCGTCAGCCGCGCCGTCCGCATCGTCCCGCAATCGGAAAAATACGTCGTCGAGCGTTTCGGCCGGCTGCATGCGGTGCTGGGGCCGGGGATCAATTTCATCGTTCCCTTCCTTGACCGGGTGGCGCATCGGATCTCGGTGCTGGAACGCCAGCTGCCGACTTCGCGCCAGGACGCGATCACCGCCGACAACGTGCTGGTGCAGGTGGAAACCAGCGTCTTCTATCGCATCATCGAGCCGGAAAAGACCGTCTATCGCATCCGCGACGTGGATGCGGCGATCACCACCACGGTGGCGGGGATCGTGCGCTCGGAAATCGGCGCGATGGAGCTGGACCAGGTGCAGTCGAACCGCGCCCAGCTGATCGAGCGCATCCGCGACGCGCTGGCCAATATCGTCGATGACTGGGGCATCGAGGTGACGCGGGCCGAGATTCTGGACGTCAACCTGGACGAGGCGACGCGGGCCGCCATGCTGCAACAGCTGAATGCCGAACGCGCCCGCCGCGCCCAGGTGACCGAGGCCGAGGGCCGCCGCCGCGCCGTGGAACTGGCCGCCGACGGCGATCTTTACGCCGCCGAGCAGCAGGCCAAGGCGAAGCGCCTGCTGGCCGATGCCGAGGCCTATGCCACCGCGGCCATCGCCACCGCGATCCGCGAGGGCGGGATCGAGGCGGCGCAATACCAGGTCGCCATGCGCCAGGTCGATGTGCTGGCCGAGGTCGGCAAGGGGCAGGGCAAGCAGACGGTGATCGTCCCCGCCTCGGCCGTCGAGGCGCTGGGCGACGCCTTCCGCATGCTGCGGGGTGGCAAATGAGCTGGGCGAACGGCTGGATCTGGATCATCGCGGCGCTGATCCTGGCGGCGGTGGAACTGGCGCTGCCGGGCTGGTTCTTCCTGGGCCTGGCCGGCGCGGTGCTGCTGATGGGGCTGGCGCTGCTTCTGGGCCTGTGGCCCGGCGGGCTGCCGATGGCGCTGGTGGTCACGGCGGTCCTGACCGGGGTGATCTGGCTGGCGTTGCGGCGCATCTTCGGCAAGAACCGCGGCGAGGTGCGGCGCTGGACCCGCGACATCAACGACAACTAGGCTTTGCCGGCGCCAAGCTGGTGCTGACCCATGGCGCGTGCCTGCTGACCTGCCTGCGCGACGATTACGGCTGGATCCCCTTTCCGGCGCATTGGGATCTGCCCGGCGGCGGGGCCGAGCCGGACGAGTCGCCGGTCGAATGCGCCCTGCGCGAACTGGACGAGGAATTCGGGCTGCGCCTTGCGGCCGGGCGGCTGGCGGGGCGGGCCTTTCCCTCGGTCTCGGAGCCCGGTCGGCTGTCCTGGCTGTTTTCCGGCACGATCACCGCGACCGAGATCGCGGTGATCCGCTTTGGCGGCGAGGGGCAGGAATGGCGGATGATGCCGGTTGCGGAATTCGTCGCCCATCCGCGCGCCGTGCCGCATTTCCGCGACCGAGTGCGGCTTGTCCTTGCCGGTGCCGGCTGCGGGATTTGAGAATCGCCCCGCGGCGTGCATGATCGGGCCACCCGCAGCAAGGAGGGCAGCCATGTCCCGCATGCAGCTTTATCGTCGCAACGGCTGGGGCTCGGCCATCGTCGAGGCGCAACTGGCGCATTACGGGCTCGATGCCGAGGGGGTCGAGGTCGCGGATCTGTTCCTGGACCCGGCCGCCAGACGCGAATTGATGCGGATCAGCCCGGCCGGGCAAATCCCGGTGCTGATCCTGCCCGATGGCCGGGTCATGTCGGAAAGCGCGGCGATCACGCTGTACCTGGCCGACATGACGGGCAGGGACGACCTGGTGCCCGAGGCCGGGGCCGCCGAGCGGCCGCGTTTCCTGCGCTGGCTGATCTTCCTGGTGGCGCAGGTCTATCCCTGCTTTACCTTTGGCGACGATCCGGCGCGGTTCCTGAGCGACCCGGCGGCGCAAAAGGAGTTGGGCGAGGCCACCACGGCGCGGTTGCAGCAGCTTTGGGCCGCCGTTGAAGGCGTGGTGGGCGCGCCCTGGTTCCTGGGCGAGCGGTTCTCGGCGCTGGATATCTACCTGGCGGCGATGACCAACTGGAAGCCCGGCCCGGAATGGTTCGAGGGCCATGCGCCCAAGGTCTGGTCCATCGCCCGCGCTACGGCGGCGCGGGAGGATCTGGCGCCGGTCATGCAGCGCAATTTCGGCTGATTATGCCCCGGCCAGTTCGGCCTGGATCGCCTGAGCCGCGGCGCGCGGGTCCGCGGCCTGCCAGATCGGCCGTCCGACGACGATATGGTCGGCGCCGCTGGCGATGGCCGTGGCCGGGGTCTCGATCCGCTTCTGGTCGCCGGCATCGCTGCCCGCCGGGCGCACGCCGGGGGTCACGATCAGCCGGCCCGCCGCCTCGGGCAGGGCGCGGATCAGGGCTGCTTCGCGCGGGCTGGCGATGACGCCGTCCGCCCCGGCCTCGAAGGCGCGGGCGGCGCGGGTCGCCACGATCTCGGCCACGTCGCCCGGCACGATCAGCCCGGCATCCAGGTCGGCGCGGTCCAGCGAGGTCAGGATGGTCACCGCCAGGATCTTCAGCCCCGAGCCGCTTGCCCCCTGTTTCGCCGCCCGGACCACATGCGGGTCGCCATGCACGGTCAGGAAATCCAGGTCGTATTGCGCGATGCCTTTCACCGCCGCCTCGACCGTGGCGCCGATGTCGAAGAACTTCATGTCCAGGAAGATGCGCTTGCCATGTTCCTGTTTCAGCTCGTTGGCCAGCGCCAGGCCGCCGCCGGTCAGCATGCCCAGGCCGATCTTGTAGAAGCTGGCGGCGTCGCCGATCCTTTCGGCCAGTTCCAGCCCGGCCAGCGCGTTCGGCACGTCCAGCGCCACGATCAGACGGTCGTCCATGTTCCACCTCAGCCTGCGACAAACGGGCCGCTTATAGGCGGGAACCCTCTGTCTTGAAACCCCGTTTGTTCCTGCCCATGTGACTGGCAAGACCCGAGCCGGATCGTGCCAATGCGGGCGATCCAAAGCGGGGGCTGAGGAAAGGATTTTCATATGGATATGGAAAAGTTCACGGAACGGTCGCGGGGCTTTTTGCAGGCGGCGCAGACCATCGCCATCCGCGAGGAAAACCAGCGCGTGATGCCCGAGCATCTGCTCAAGGCGCTGATGGATGACGACCAGGGCTTTGCCAGCAACCTGATCGCGCGGGCCGGCGGCGATGCCCAGGCCGTGCGCCAGGCCGTCGACCAGGCGGTGGCGAAGCAGCCCAAGGTCAGCGGCGGGCAGGGGCAGGTCTATGTCGATCCCTCGATGGTGCGGGTGCTGGACGAGGCCGAGAAGCTGGCCAAGAAGGCCGGCGACAGTTTCGTGCCCGCCGAGCGGGTGCTGACCGCGCTGGCCATCGTCAACACCAATGCCCGCGATGCGCTGGCGGCCGGCAAGGTGACGGCGCAGGCGCTGAACGGCGCCATCAACGACATCCGCAAGGGGCGCACGGCCGACACCGCCAGCGCCGAGGACAGCTATGAGGCGCTGTCGAAATACGCCCGAAACCTGACCGAGGCCGCGGCCGAGGGCAAGATCGACCCGATCATCGGCCGGGACGAGGAAATCCGCCGCGCCATGCAGGTGCTGTCGCGCCGCACCAAGAACAACCCGGTGCTGATCGGCGAGCCCGGCGTCGGCAAGACCGCCATCGCCGAAGGGCTGGCGTTGCGCATCATCGACGGCGACGTGCCGGAAAGCCTGCGCAACAAGCAGCTCTGGGCGCTGGACATGGGGGCGCTGATCGCCGGCGCGAAATATCGCGGCGAGTTCGAGGAGCGGCTGAAGGCGGTGCTGAAGGAGATCGAGGATGCCGCCGGCGAGATCGTGCTGTTCATCGACGAGCTGCATGTGCTGGTCGGCGCCGGCAAGACCGACGGCGCCATGGATGCCGCGAACCTGATCAAGCCGGCGCTGGCGCGGGGCGAGTTGCATTGCGTCGGCGCCACCACGCTGGACGAATACCGCAAGTATATCGAAAAGGACGCGGCGCTGGCCCGGCGCTTCCAGCCGGTCATGGTCGAGGAGCCGACGGTCGAGGACACGATCAGCATCCTGCGCGGCATCAAGGAGAAGTATGAGCTGCATCACGGCGTGCGCATCAGCGACGCTGCGCTGGTGGCGGCGGCGACCCTGTCGCATCGCTACATCACCGACCGCTTCCTGCCCGACAAGGCCATCGACCTGGTGGACGAGGCCGCGAGCCGGCTGCGCATGGAGGTGGACAGCAAGCCCGAGGAGCTGGACCAGCTCGATCGGCAGATCCTGCAGATGCAGATCGAGGCCGAGGCGCTGAAGAAAGAGGACGACGCCGCCTCCAAGGACCGGCTGGAGAAGCTGGAGAAGCAGCTGTCGGAACTGCAGGAGAAATCCGCCTCGCTGACCGCCCGCTGGCAGGCCGAGCGCGACAAGCTGGAAGGCTCGCGCACGCTGAAGGAGCAGCTCGACCGCGCCCGCGCCGAACTGGACCAGGCCAAGCGCGAGGGCAACCTGGCCCGTGCGGGTGAGTTGAGCTATGGCATCATCCCCGGACTCGAGCGGCAGCTGGCCGAGGCCGAGGGCCATAACGACGGCCTGCTGGTCGAGGAGACCGTCCGCCCCGAGCAGGTCGCCGAGGTGGTGGAACGCTGGACCGGCATTCCCACCAGCAAGATGCTGGAGGGCGAGCGCGAGAAGTTGTTGAAGATGGAGGACGTGCTGAGCAAGCGCGTCATCGGCCAGTCCGAGGCGGTGACGGCGGTGTCGAACGCCGTGCGCCGGGCGCGGGCCGGGCTGAACGATCCCAAGCGGCCGCTGGGCAGCTTCCTGTTCCTGGGCCCGACCGGCGTCGGCAAGACCGAGCTGACCAAGGCGATCGCCGAATACCTGTTCGACGACGACAGCGCCATGGTCCGCATCGACATGTCCGAGTTCATGGAGAAGCATTCGGTCGCGCGGCTGATCGGCGCGCCTCCGGGCTATGTCGGCTATGACGAGGGCGGCGTGCTGACCGAGGCGGTGCGGCGGCGTCCCTATCAGGTGATCCTGTTCGACGAGGTCGAAAAGGCGCATCCGGACGTGTTCAACGTGCTGCTGCAGGTTCTGGACGACGGCCAGCTGACCGACGGCCAGGGCCGGACGGTGGACTTCAAGCAGACGCTGATCGTGCTGACCTCGAACCTCGGTGCGCAGGCGCTGTCGGCGCTGCCGGAGGGTGCCGATTCCGGCCAGGCGCGCGCGCAGGTGATGGATGCGGTCCGGGCGCATTTCCGGCCCGAGTTCCTGAACCGGCTGGACGAGATCATCATCTTCCATCGCCTCACGCGCGAGAACATGGACGGCATCGTCAGGATCCAGCTCTGGCAGCTGGAAAGCCGGCTGGCGCAGCACAAGATCGGGCTGGAGCTGGACGAGGCGGCGCTGAAATGGCTGGCGGACGAGGGCTATGACCCGGTTTTCGGCGCCCGGCCGCTGAAGCGGGTGATGCAGCGCAGCCTGCAGAACCCCCTGGCCGAGATGATCCTGGCCGGCGAGGTGCTGGACGGGCAGACCGTGCATGTCAGCGCCGGGCCCGAGGGGCTGATCGTCGGCAACCGCGTCTCCTCGGCCCATCTGGGTTCGGCGGATGACAGCGGGCCGCGGGTGCCGCTGCACTGAGACGCGAGAGGGGCGGATGCACGGTATCCGCCCCTTTTTCCGGCCCGGCGCTCGCGCGGAAGTCACGCCGAGTTTCATCGGCATTCTGCGCGCCGGGTGGCATGATATGCGGGCGACAGGGGGGGAAGCGCCATGAAGCTGAAATGGTCCGATGTGACGCCCGAGGCGGATTACCTGAACCGCCGCGCCTTCCTGGCGGCGGGCATGGCGGCGCTGGCGACGCCTGCCCTGGGGCTGCAGGGCAGGCCCTCGGCCTTTTCGACCGACGAGACGCCGAACAGCCTTGAGGACATCACGCACTACAACAATTTCTACGAGTTCGGCACCGGCAAGAGCGATCCGGCGCAATATTCCGGCAGCCTGAAGACCTCGCCCTGGTCGGTGACGATCGACGGCATGGTGGACCGGCCCGGCAGCTACGGCGTCGAGGATCTGGCCCCTGAATCGGCGCTGGAGGAGCGCATCTATCGCCTGCGCTGCGTCGAGGCCTGGTCGATGGTCATCCCTTGGCTGGGCGTGCCGCTGGCGGCGGTGCTGGACAGGGTCGGCGTGCAGCCCGGCGCGAAATTCGTCGCCTTCCGCACGCTGCACGACCCCGAGCAGATGCCGGGCCAGCGCACCCGCATCCTCGACTGGCCCTATCGCGAGGGGCTGCGGCTGGACGAGGCCATGCATCCGCTGACCATCCTGGCGACCGGGCTTTACGGGCGCATTCTGCCCAACCAGAACGGCGCGCCGATCCGGCTGGTGGTGCCGTGGAAATACGGCTTCAAGTCGATCAAGTCGGTGGTGTCGATCACCCTGACCGACAGGCAGCCGCCCTGCAGCTGGCAGATGATGCAGCCCGGCGAATACGGCTTCTATGCCAATGTGAACCCGCAGGTGGACCATCCGCGCTGGTCGCAGGCGACCGAAAGGCGGATCGGCCGCGGCCTTTTCGGTGGCCGGCAGGAGACGCTGATGTTCAACGGCTATGGCGATCAGGTGGCCGGGCTCTATGCGGGCATGGACCTGGCGAAGCATTACTGATGCCGCAGCACCTCAATCGCTGGCTGCGGCACGTTCCGGTCTGGGCGGTCTGGCTGGCGGGGCTGATCCCGCTGGGGCTGCTGGTCTGGGACACGCTGCAGGGCAACCTGGGCGTCGATCCGGTGCGCGACATCGAACATCGCCTGGGCCGCACCGCGATCTATTTCCTGCTGGCGACCCTGGCGGTGACGCCGCTGCTGCGGCTGACGCGGCTGAACCTGATGCGCTTTCGCCAGGCGCTTGGGCTGATCTGCTTTGCCTATGTCGCCTGCCATCTTGCGGCCTGGGTGGTCTTCGACATGGCTTTTCTCTGGGCGCAGATGCTCGGGGACGTGGTGAAGCGGCCCTATCTGGTTTTCGGCATGCTGGCCTTCGTCATGCTGCTGGCGCTGGCGCTGACCTCGAACCGGTTCTCGATCCGCCGCCTGGGCGTGCGCTGGCGGCAACTGCATCGGCTGGTCTATCCGGCGGCGCTTCTGGCTGCTTTTCACTGGCTGTGGGCGCTGAAGGTTTGGGGATCGTGGCCGCTGGCGATTTTTGGGGCGATTCTTTTGCTTCTTGGCCTGCGTTTGCTGGGAAAAGCGCGGCGGCGG